>JBDNIR010000515.1:0-3606 GCA_041688195.1 Marinobacter sp. | reverse complement strand
TGGCGAGATTGATGGTTTGAAATGGGCGAACGTGGATTTTGAGAAACAAGAGATCCTGGTGCGGGAGACGTTGATCCACGGTAAGACTGAATACACCAAAACGGATGGTTCTCAGCGGGAGATTCCCATGTTTGGTCCAGTTTATGAAGCCTTGAAGGCCCAACATGCTGGAACAGGTAAGCTAAGCAAATTTGTGTTCTGCAATCGAGAAGGGCAGCCGCTGGACCACAACAACGTGACCAAACGGGTGTGGTATCCATTGATGGAGGCGCTAAAGTTGACAAAAAGACGCCCCTACCAGACGCGCCACACCGCAGCAACGCTGCTATTGGCGTCTGGTGAAAATCCAGAGTGGGTGGCCAGGGTGTTGGGCCATTCATCAACTGAAATGCTTTTCAAAGTCTATTCCCGATTCATCCCGAACTTGACCCGGATGGACGGCAGTGCGTTCGAGCGCCTTATAAAGAGCCGGATGATCGCTAACGATAAGGAGGCAGGTGATGAAACTGAATGATTTGTGCCCGATCCTAAAAAAGACTTTCAAAGGGGCTTATCGCCTCACCGGCCGGATTGCCTGTTTCGACGACGAAGGTATTCCGTATCTGAAATTGCACTTAAGCAGTTGTGCCAGCGACTGTGTGGTGCTGGCGGTGATTGCTGCTGTCGTCATCCCGGAACGGCTCGGGCACATGGAGCTGGTGATGGTGAAAGGGCAGGTTTGCGTTGGGACAGACGAAAGTACTATTCTGCTGACCGAAATCCGCCGCCCGCGGCAAACTGACGTTGCCCGATTACCGGCTCTGCAGACTTTGCCGAGAACCTTTTGCCCAAAACCGGAGGCGCTCGACCAGTTGATAGAGGCCGTCCGTTCGCTGAAATGTGAGTACTTACAGATGTTCATTAAACGGGTGCTGGAACGCCGGGGCCGGCTTGAAGTCTTCTTAAAAGCCCCCGCTAGCAAGAACTATCATCATAACCATGCCGGCGGGCTGCTAACACATTCGCTGGAGGTTGGGCAGGGCGTACTCAGCATGATCAAAATCAACGAGCCAGAGATGCCCAGAGCCTTGCAGGAGATCGGATTTGTGGCCGGTCTGCTTCATGACATTGGGAAGACCTATACCTATGACGTTCGTGGTCGACCAACGGCGGCAGCGCAGCTCTGCGATCACGCTGATCTAAGGCTGGAGGCATGCGCTTATGGTCTTGCATACCTTGATAAGGTGGCTCCTGATGCCGCGTTAACTTTGAGGCACATCTGGACGTGTGCATCTCCTGGCGCTCGCTACGGCCATAAGCCCGCCATGACTCTGGCTCGTTACGTTCGCGACGCAGATGGGCAAAGCGCGATGGCTGACAATCAACGTAAAGCCTATCGTCAGCGGGCGCCCTTGGGGTTCGGCCGGCTCCAGCAAAACGTCTATTGGACACCGTCTATTGAGGCCTATGGATGAGGTTTTCCTGAAAAAAAGAGGGGTGTGAGCCGCGACAAGCCACACCCTTTTTTTGTGCCTGAGTGAAACCTGTCAAGCGAGATGAGAGCCCGGATATCAGGTGGTTAATCATGATAATGTCGAATCCGACAAATTCCAATTCTGAACCCGCCCCGATGCAAGCACACGCCGGATGAGAAAATTGAACGATGGCCATGTTGAAGACCTATTACTTGCACGGCTTTGCCAGCCGGTTTGACCTCACCAGCGAGAAACTCAAAACGCTAGCGACCCTTGGTCCGGTTTATGGTCATAATATGGACTACACCCAAGGCGCAGAGACTGTTACTGAGGAGAGCTTGGACAAACTGATGCAGATAAATCCTGACCTGTTGGTTGGCACCTCCATGGGCGGCTGGCTGGCCGGAATCTTGGGCGCAGAAGCAGGAATCCCGTTTGTTGCGATCAACCCCGTTACAAATCCCCGCAAAATCTTAAAAGCTCATATCGGCAAAGGTGTCGATCACCAGGGGCAGCCCTATGAACTCACTGCATCGAGAGTGGCCAGTTACTACGCTTTTACCCAGCACGGAAGCGGCCTGATTCTCTTAGATAAGGGCGATGAGCTCCTGCCGTGGAGTGAAACAGAGCAAGCCTTAGGCGGCTACTTTCCGGTGCACAGTTATGATGGAGGCAGTCATCGGTTTGAGCACATGCAGGAAGCTTTGGAATTGATTCGGGATCATTCGGTTTAAGCAAAAATTGGCTATGGTGGCCTGATCTCTACTTTTGGACTCCGTTAAAATTGGGGGGATAACCGCAGCTTTGCCGTGGAATCAGTGGCAGCTTTCGCGTGGAATGGGTGGCAGGCTTCGTCTGGAATCAGTGGGAACCTTGGCCTGGAATACGCAGTATTCGAGAGCTTGTGCTGCCAACTCGTCTTTGTTGGCTTGGCGCAGGTCGCAAAACTCGCGCTGGGCATGATCCATGCTTAAGATTTCGTTGACGCCGTTGCCGTGGCCGGCTTTATAATCCGAGTAATCGGTAATCGTCGCAGACTAGTTTGCCCTACCAGTCGCCTAGGAACCTCGCTACCATATTAAAAATGCAGATCAGTAAATTACTGATCTGCATTTTTTTCTTGTCAAAATGCCGCCGCGCTTTCAGCCTGTCCTGCTTGCGATTGGCTGCTCTATGTTGCTATTGGATAGGCTAGCCTGAGATCAGTTTCTCAACTGTTATGTCATGGGCTTTCTCTACCATTAACAGGTGGTGGAACAGTTTGGCTTCCATTGGCATGTAATAGTAAAAGCCCTGAACGTAGTCAGCGCCGTGCCGGAGGGCAATATCACTTTGCTCGTGAGTTTCGATACCCTCAACAATTGTTTGCACACCCATTTTACTGGCAATGCTAATAATTCCCGCCAAAAATTGGCTTTTTTTTGCGTTTGTCTCGATGTCGGCCACAAAACAACGATCAATCTTAAGCTTGTCAATTTTCAATCGATGCAGATACTCAAGCGATGAATATCCGGTTCCAAAGTCATCCAGCGCGAATTGGATGCCCATGTCACGAATTTTTTGGATCACGGGAACGCTTCGCTTGAAATCGATAGCAGCATTGTCTTCAGTGACCTCAAGGCATATCTGACGAGCTGGAATGTGACGACGGAGCAAATGTGCTTTAAGAATATCCGGCAGTTGCTCACAAATCATGGACGGGTTCAGATTGATCGATAAAAATCCGTTAAAATTCATTGTTGAGAATAGATGTGCAGACTCCAAAGCTGTTTGACGCAGAATCCAGATCCCCAAGTCCTTGCCCAGACCGTTTTGCTCACAAATATTGACAATCTGATTGGGTGGGATGTCAATTTCATCATTTAAGCGGCCTCGCAGAAGAACTTCAGCACCGGCAATCCGGGGACTGAACATCGCCGTCACGATGGGCTGATACACAAGCGAGAGTTTCAAGTCGCCCTTGTTGTGACGAAGCAGTTTGACCAATCCCCGCAAAATTTTCGCTTTGGTATTAAATGCTGAGCGCATTTCGTCGTCGCTTATACGGTAATTGATCTGTTTTTCAAGGGCATAGTTAAGCGCTCTGAGAGCGCAACGGTGGCGCGTATGCCAGTGTCGAGTTGCATGTTTGTCGCAAACAGCAGAGTCTACG
>JBDNIR010000514.1:0-4324 GCA_041688195.1 Marinobacter sp. | reverse complement strand
TAAAATCCCTCGGCCGTTAGGCTGTGCCGGTTCAAGTCCGGCTCCGGGCACCATTAAAATCAACAACCTATGAATTTACTCTCCCACTCTCCTCTCCTTCGATTTTTTCATGTAGACGTAATGTAGACAGCAGGTTATGCAGTTTTCCTCCACCAAGCTGTATCCACGATACGTAATGGGCTTGGTCAGAAAACCACTCCATCACATATATCGTTTCGCACGAATAACCTTCCAGTCCTGATTCAGCAGTCGCGGTTGCCTGGCGTCCATGATAGTTCGCGCTTTCCAAAGCTGTAGCTACATACAGCCTTATTGTGCGAGTAAAAATGAGAGGTCGAGCGATTACCTGGCGCCAGTGGGCGGAATGATCTAAGGTATTGTAAATTGCAGAATTTAATACCTTGAGAGAAAAGGAAAAAGCGGAGGTATGTGAAACGCATTTTGTAATATCACGGAACGCGATCTAATCGCAGTAAAGAGTATTTATGGATCCGAGAATTCCAGTTCCAACCGACAACATATACAAATTCTTAGCAACTTTTGGGTTAGTGGTTATGGTCGTGAGCCTCACCCTTTCCTTCGTCAATAGTCGAACGACTAACCAAGTTATATTTGAAAATGCTCAGGCATACTACGACTTGAAAAGCACTGACGATCCGCTGCTAAAAGAGCGGGAAGAACTTCTAGACAAACAGATACAGGTCGCTGTGGATAACCGGGAAGTTGGGAAATGGCTGTTAGCTGCCATTTTCACTATTGGTTTCTATTCTTCATGCTTCGGGTTTTATCGTTGGTATCGAAAAGTGCAGCCCATCCACGATGACATCCTGAGCTTGCAGAAGGAGAAGCTAGAGT
Organism: Marinobacter sp.; assembly: GCA_041688195.1. GTDB lineage: Bacteria > Pseudomonadota > Gammaproteobacteria > Pseudomonadales > Oleiphilaceae > Marinobacter. The sequence goes on along the minus strand of JBDNIR010000514.1, from coordinate 3,469 downwards.
TGGAGATTAAATCTCTTAATAAGTCACAGGAGCGGTCTGCTTTCAGCCGCCGCAGTGTTTAGCGTTGAATTGAGGTCGCCTCATGACGGCCTTGCTATCTAGAATCCGTCAAGGGCAATACGACTCTGAAAAGGTGTTGCTGCGCTTTAGAGAAAATACGCTTGAACGAGAAAGGCTCGATGTCCTGGATACAGTGAAGGTGCAGATACTGTGGAGACGATCGGAGCTCTCTAGCATTGATGTCATTCTCTAAAAGAAGTAGCATTACTCCATCCTTTACGCGTGCTCGTTTATCGAGTTGTGTCTGGTGTATAGCCGGACCCAAAATTATTGTGGACTTTTTGGTGCGCTGGAGCCGCTACAGTCTCCTATGCGGAGCCTGTATCGTCTCCAGCGCCCTTTTTAGGTAAGGGATTCATATGATTGGTGAAAATGGACTCTATCAAAGACAATCATCCATTCTTGTTTTTTCAAAAAGCAGACTTGGGAGGGGCTCGGGTATCGAGAAAGTCTCCCTCTGTTTTCGTCTGTGGTGGTTTGGTAGATATCCGAACCCCCTACACATGCTCCGTTAGGGAGCTTTTTTTTGAATCAATTACGCAACTAGGCCACGAAGAGCTGCATGATTATTGTATCCGCGCTGAAACTTTTATAGATTACAAAGATAATGGAAAATACAGAAATCTATCGGAGTTTGAAAATGATCTCGCTCATTTTGCATCATTATTGATTATTTTTTTAGAGAGCGCCGGTTCAATAGTTGAATTAGGTCTCTTTTGCAATGGCGAAGGTTTACGAGAAAAGCTTCTAGTTTTTGTAAATCAGGATCATTATGAAAAAGACTCGTTCATAAAACATGGTCCTTTAGAAAGCTTAAAGCAAGAAAATGAAAGTAGTGTTTTAGTTTACCCTTGGGATATGCAAAATCCTGGAGAAATGAGTAAAAAAGTGATTGCTTTTATATTTCAAGATATTCTCGAGACAATATCGAAGCTGCCAAAATATGAAAAGTTTGTGATCAACAATCCCGGTCACCAGGCATTGTTGATATATGAATGTATTCGATTATATCGGGCTCTTAGACTCACTGAAATACAAAAACTTATTGGATCTCTTGGGATTTCTTTAAACGATCGTAGAATTAAAAATTTAATTTATCTATTAAATATGTCTAGACTAGTAGATGTCAAAAGTTTGGGGAAAGATACATTTTATTTCGCCTTGAGAGATGAGAAAAAAGTTCTGCTAACTTCGAAATCAAAGGGACTGCCTTTCGATTACGAAGGAATTAGAATTTCAGCTTCAGTTTATTATTATGAAAATAGCAGTGAACGACTGAGACAACACATCATCGAAAATGTATATACCAAAGGGGAGGAAGATAATGTCCCTGATTGAAAAACTAGCCGAAAGAACAAATCTTCCTCGCGATTCTATAGAGCGTTATGCTAAAACTTGCCCTAAGCGTTATAAGGTATACTCGATTCCTAAAAGGAATGGTAAAGGAAGTCGTACAATTGCACAGCCGTCAGCACCGGTAAAGGTTTTGCAGCGAGAGTTAGTTGCTATATTGAAAGAGTACATGCCCATTCACGACTGTGCGATGGCGTATAAAGATGGTGTTTCTATACTCGATAATGCAGTGCGTCACAGTAAAAATGAGTTTATATTAAAAATGGACTTCAAGGATTTTTTCCCCTCCATAGATCCCAGCTCTGTTTTAAGCCAAATCATGTCATCCTGTCCAATAGCACGTAACGAGGATGTTATATATGTTCTATCGATTTTATTTCGGCGTCCTAGGGGATCAGAGAAATTTTTACTCAGCATCGGTGCGCCAAGTTCACCGTTTATTAGCAATACCTATATGTATAAATTTGATGATGAAATCGCAAAGAAAATTCATCAAGAAGGCATAGCATATACTCGATATGCTGATGATCTTACGTTTTCGACGAAAGAAAAAGGGGCTCTTTTTGAGATCCCAAAATTAATAAAAGAAATTTTAGTGGATCTTGGCTATTCCACAATAAAAGTAAATGATGGTAAAACAGTTTTTTCGTCAAAAAAACATAATAGACACGTGACGGGTTTAGTGCTTACAAATGATCAACGAGTCTCAATAGGTCGGTCAAAAAAGAGAGAATTACGGACGCTAATATTTAAATACTTACGTGGTGATCTTTCTCAGACTGAGATAGAAAGCCTTAAGGGATGGGTATCACATGCTAAACATATTGAGCCTGATTTCTGGGAGCGGCTTAAGGAAAAGTACAGTTTAGATGATGACTTTTTTAAGCCTTGATTTAATAAATTTTATTTTGAAGTACAGCTATTGACAGGACTTCAAGCTGGAAACTTTCGAGCAGGCAACATCACAATGGACAGGCACAACATAGCCTCTTGGTAAATAGTGATTTCATAGGTTTATAGTAGTGGGCAGTACAGTTATTGACAGAACTCCAATTTTCCAATTTTCCCAATTTTCCTATTAATTCGATTAGCCAAAGAATTCCTGTATTTTTTGTGAAAATGACACTCTAGTGTGAGACTACCACCTCTTCTATAAACGTGCCTCAAGGGATCGAGCCATGCGCATTGAATTTTTAGAAATCGCCAATTTTAGAAAATTACTTTCGACCAGAGTGGGCTTATTTCCTAAGAGAACGACTTTCGTTGGAGCTAACAACAGCGGAAAGACTTCGGCCATGACGGCGTTGCGTTATTTTCTTGTCGATCGCGAGCGATCAAGCTTTCGCTTTAATGACTTCACGCTCTCTCATTGGCCGGCGATCGATGCGATGGGCACTGCCTGGGAAGCAGAGTATATCGCAAGCAAGCCACTACCCAAGCCTGGAGTGGGAGCCAGTATTGCCGTTCCTCGATGTATGGCTTGATGTTGCCGATAACGAACTTCACTACGTTCAGAAAATCCTGCCCACCCTAGATTGGGATGGCGGAAGGCTCGGTGTGCGCATGCGACTTGAGCCGTAAGCGCCCCTAAATCAGCACCTACATTCCGGCTCGCCGATTGCACACACTGACCTCCTCACCCATTCCATGAGGAATCAGCATGAACCCAACTGAACGAGCACAGGTCTGGCAGCAGCATATTACTGACTGGGAAGTCTCCGGCGTGTCCGGCAGCGCTTACTGCAAGCAACAGTCACTGATCTATCATCAATTCGTTTACTGGCGCCGGAAGCTGGCTCCGACTGAAGACTGCCTGAAGCAGGCGCAAGCGGCCACCGGATTCTTCTGCTCCTGGCGCTAGCATCGGCGGAGCCGGTGGCCTGACTGTAGCACTGCCCGGTGGTGTTTCCATCACCGGGCTGCACGCCAGCAACATCGAGTTGCTCGGCGCTGTTTTGAGACAGCTGTGATGCGCCCCCGATATTTACGCCCGTCTTTGTCGTCGCCAGCGTGGATTCTCGGACCAGCTGTTACGTGAGCGTATTGAGCTGACCCT
>JBDNIR010000513.1:0-2066 GCA_041688195.1 Marinobacter sp. | reverse complement strand
CTTCAGGGCCTTGCCAATGCCATTAACAATGCCAACGCAGGTGTATCCGCCGGCATTATTGACACGGGTAATGGCTTCCAGTTGGTGCTCTCTGCTGATGAAACCGGCACTGCGAATGCGGTCAGCATAACAGCGGCTGACTCGGACGGTACTAATACCGATGCGGCAGGGCTCTCGCGATTTGCCTTTAACGACACCATGGCTGTGGCATCCGGGCTTCGGCAAACCATTTCGGCTCAGGATTCCGTGATGGAATTTAACGGGGTTGAAGTCACCCGCGCCACCAATACCATCGAAAATGTGGTCGATGGCCTTACCTTCAACCTGACTGAAGTAGGGCAGACCACGATCAAGGTGACGCAGGATACCACTGCGGTTGCCGACAGGGTTCAGGCCTTCGTCGACAAGTTTAACGCCTTGCAAAACACCATTACGGAGCTGTCTTCCTTCAACGCGGACACCGGTCAGGGCAGCATTCTGACCGGGGATGCGGCGGTTCGTAATATTCAAAGCCAGCTCCGCCGTGTTCTGACCGACATCGTTCCGGGCCTTGAGAATGCCAATGTCCGCACCCTTGCCGATGTCGGCGTGACCACGGATTTTCGTACTGGCGAGCTGCAGTTCGATAGCAACAGGTTCCAACAGCAACTGCTGGCGAACCCTGATGATATAACTGCGCTGTTCGCGGAGCAGGGGCGTTCAAGCGACTCCCAGGTTGAATTTGTTCGTAGCGGTTCCAACAGCCAGCCTGGTGACTATGCTATCAACGTTACCCAGATGGCGACCCGCGGCGAACTCAGCTATGACATGAGTGCCGCCGGTGATGCGTTGACCATCGGGGCGGACAACAGTTTTTCTTTTCGGGTGGATGACGAAACCACCGCAACTATTTCCCTTGAAGCTAAAGATTACACCCGGGCTGAGTTGGCGGATGCCATTCAGGCGCAACTTAATGCTAACCCAGCGCTGCGTTCAGCGGAGCGATCCGTTCAGGTCGGCTTTGATGATACCACCGGTGCACTGTCATTCACGTCTAGCCGGTTTGGCAGCAAATCCAATGTCAGCCTTACGGCTCTGGACGCGAACACACAGGCGGCGCTGGGTATTACGACTCAAACCGGTACCGGCGGCCTCGATATTCAGGGCACTGTCAACGGGCAGGCCGCTCAGGGTGATGGTCAGGTGCTGTTCTTGGCGGATAGCGCAAATAACGAAGCGGCCGGACTGCAAGTGCGCATCACCGGCGGCAATGTGGGGGATCGCGGCTCGATCTCATTTATTGAGGGTATCAGTGAGCGGGCCGTCAGCAGCATCACCAATATTTTGGGTGAAAGTGGCGCACTGAGTACCCGCACAGACAACCTGAACAGCGACCTGGAACGTATTCAGGAAGACAGGGTGAAACTGGATATACGTATTCAGTCTTACCAGGAGCGTCTGGTCGCCCAGTTCAGTGTGGCAGACTCATTGATTGCCCAGCTTAACAATACCCGGGATTTCGTTACCCAACAGCTGGCGGCACTTGCTCCACAAAATTTCAACAAAGATTAAACACTATCAGTTTATGGCTAAAGAGGTCGACTATGAACGGTTTACAGGCATATCAACGGGTCAATATCCAAACCAGCATCACCGACGCCGATCCCCACAAGCTGATCCAGTTGCTTTACAGCGGTGCTCTCGAACGCATCAATATGGCGAAGGCCCGGATGCAGGCAAATGACTTTGCGGGTAAAGGCAAGTTGATCGGTAAAGCCATCGAAATCATTGGAGGCCTCCGGGGCTTCCTGGATTTTGATAAAGGCGGAGAACTGGCAGCGCAGCTGGAATCGCTATACGATTACATGGAGCGGACCCTGTGTGAAGCTAATGCAAAAAATGATGTAACCAAGCTGGAAGAGGTTGCCTCTTTGCTACGTAGAGTGAAAGACGGCTGGGACAGTATCCGTGATGAGGTCATTCAGAAGCCGTCTGAACAGACGGCTGTCTGAAACTGTCATAGCTTTTCTAACGGTGGTTTTTGTCGATGCGCCCAGGCATTGTTGCTCCAGGTTTGATGTGTTTTT
>JBDNIR010000512.1:0-3521 GCA_041688195.1 Marinobacter sp. | reverse complement strand
GCGGATTTCGCCGACTCGTTCCAGGTCGGGTAGGGGTGAATGGTGCCCAGAATCTTGTTCATACCCAGGCCGTGCTTCATCGCCAGGGTGAACTCCGAAAGTATTTCACCGGCGTGAGACCCGACTACCACCGCTCCGAGTATTTTGTCCTTACCCGGAGGTGTTAACACTTTGATGAAGCCATAGTTTTCGCTTTCAGCAATCGCTCGGTCCAGATCATCCAGGCCGTACCGGGTGACTTCATACGCCACGCCTTTGGCTTTCGCTTCGGCCTCACTGAGGCCGACCCGCGCCACTTCCGGCGAAGTAAAGGTGACCCAGGGCATAACACGGTAATCGACCTTGAAGCGTTTGAACTGGCCGAACAGCCCGTTCACCGCTGCATACCAGGCCTGATGGGCCGCTGCGTGGGTGAACTGGTACGGGCCAGCCACGTCGCCGCAGGCAAAAATATTCGGGTACCTCAGGCTGAGGTCATCTTCGACCATCAGGGTGCCATTTCGTTCCGGCTCAATGCCCAGGACGTCCAATCCCAGATTGTGGGTATTGCCACTGCGGCCGACGGCGACCAGCACCTGATCAAAGGGGATGCGCACGCGTTCGCCGTTGTGCTCACAATAGGCGACCTTCTCGCCGTCCTCCGTGCTGAATTCCGCCGCTTTGTGGTTAAGCCGTACATCAATGCCTTCGCGCTGGAATTGCTCAAGCACCAGGGCAGATACGTCGCTGTCTTCTTTTGCCAGCAGCCGTGCATCCATTTCCACCTGCGTTACCTTCGAACCCAGCCGTGCAAAAGCCTCCGCCAGCTCCGAGCCAATCGGCCCGCCCCCCAGAATCAGCAGCCGTTCCGGTTGCTGCTCCAGTGACCACAGGTTTTCGGAGGTCAGTGGCTCCATGTCCGCCAGCCCCGGAATTGGCGGTACCGCCGGTTTGCCCCCGGTGGCGATCACGATGCTGCGGGCAGTCAAACGCTGGGTTTTACCGTCGTTACCCTGCACCTCAACCTCCCATGGAGATACGAAGCGGGCTTCACCGAAGATGCAATCTACCCCCAGTTTGCGGTAACGCTCCGGTGAGTCATGAGGTTCTATTTCTGCAATGATGCGTTTGACCCGAGCCATGATGTTGGCAAAGGAGCCCTTGACCGGAACCGACTCCAGCCCGTAGCGATCCGCATGGCGCAATGTGTCGGCCGCTTTTGCAGACCGGATCAGCGCCTTGGAAGGCACACAGCCGGTATTGAGGCAGTCACCCCCCATTTTGTGTTTTTCGATCAACGCGACTTTGGCTTTTACCGCCGCTGCGATATAGGCCGACACCAGTCCGGCGGAGCCGCCGCCAATCACCAGCAGGTTGTAATCAAAGGATCCGGGCTTGCTGAAGCCCTTGTAGACTTTGCGACGCCGGATAAAGCCGACCACAAACTTGGCAATCAGCGGGAACAGGCCCAGCAAGGCGAAGGACAGCAGCAAACCGGGTGAGGCGATATCCCCCACGGATTCGATCTGGGCCAGTTGGGTGCCTGCGTTCACATACACGAAGGTTCCCGGCAACATCGCGATCCAGCTCACCGCCATGTAGGTCAGCAGTTTCATGCTGGTCAGACCCATGGTGAGGTTGATCAGGAAGAACGGAAACACCGGCACCAATCGCAGGGTGGCAAGATAGAACGCACCGTCTTTCTCGATACCCTTGTCCATGCGGGCAACGGTTTCGCCATACCGGCGCTTGAGGGTATCGCGCAGCAGGAACCGGGCCGCCAGAAACGCCAGCGACGCGCCCAGGGTGGAAGCTACCGACACCGCCATCAGGCCGTAAAGGTTGCCAAAAAACGCACCGCCGGCCAGGGTCATTATGGTTGCACCCGGCAGAGACAGGGCGGTGACGGCTACATACACCACCACAAAACCGAGGATGGCGGTGGTGGCGTTGTTGGATATCCACTGGCTGATGTCTGCCTGATGGCGCTGGAGATTTTCGAGCGTCAGTAAGCCGGGGCCATCAAACGCAATAAAAACGCCAACAAGAACAGCGATAAGCGCGATGATGACCAGTTTTTTCTGATTCATGGGTTCACCTGAACGGATGAGTTTGTCTACGGGTGCATGATAAACACATGACGCGCCCAAAGGTTACAGGCCAGAGGCAAACTTTATAAAATCGTGACAAAAGCCCTTTCTGGAGCTTTGTACGAAGGGAGGGCGCATAAGGTTGTATCAGATGAGGGATATTACGTCGAAGATCCAGGCGGTTAGCGGCTTTCGTACTCCTGAACCAGCGACCGCAAGAAAAACATACCGGCGGAGCTCAGGAAATTCCGGCTTCGGCATCCTGACTGTTTATCCGGGCGGCAGGCAGGCGCTCCAAAAGTTCCAGATCCTGCTTTGCCGCGGTGACTTCTTTCTCGGTATCATGCGCTTTTTGAAAGCGCATCTCGGATGATGCGGATAAGAACATCATAAACTGCGCCATCAGGCGTTCATTAAACCGAGTGTTGCACTTGGAGTTGGAGACCGCCCTGTTACAGTCCAAACATTAAGCCTAACTATTAATAAAATGTTTTAAGGGGTTTTCTAGATAGCTCATCAAGCCCTGATCGATTTCGCCCTGAGCCACCAAGAGTCACTAAGCCCTCAGCTGCTTATGAGGGCTGGTTTTAAGTTACCCTACAGAAACCACACGCGCTGTTGTTGATACATCTTTAGGCAATCTATGGTTGACCCGATTGCATCATCTCAAGGATGTACGCAAAAACTGGCTGACCTGATACGCATAGAGACCGCGCTGGCTGAGCTTGTGTACGCTTGTCACGCGGCAAACGACAAGGTTTTCTGTCCGTTTCAATACACTACAAAGTAATTGACCCCATTTTTTTCATCAAAAATCGCCATGGCAGAGCCGATCCGATCCGTCTCCCACCCAACCAGCAAGTTGACGATACCTCAGCATTGGCGATTTCAAGTGCGATCCAGTCCATGCGGCCTGGCGGTTACAACCCGGACAGCTTGTCCTTGATCACGTCGATGAACGGTCCGAGCTTGGGCGGTGCGGTTCGATATCAACGCTGACGCCAAGCTTGTGCAGGGCCATCCATGGTCTTTGGACATATTGTCGCAGGATCAGCACGCTTACAGTGCAGACCCCTCTACTTAAGTCGTAGATTGTGAGCATTTGTAAATTCATCGACTACTATTAAAAATGAAGTCCTTATGAAAGGCACGCTCTGCCTCTGAGGTTGCGGTACGCAGACAATGCACCAAAGTCCGGCCTGAACGCACTAATCAGGGTCGATTTTGTGGATAATATGCACCAAGATGAACAGCCGCTTTCAGAGATAAAACTTTATTCCAATAATAATCAGTAGGTTATGCAGCCTGGCTTACGCCTTGCTAAGACGCAGTGGCTGTGTACCTAACCGAAACTTCGGAGACTTACTATAATGAAGAAACAACTCTTACTCGTCGCCGTTGCGGCAACCCTCGCTGGCACCCTGATGACAGGCAGTGTGCTGGCCGCGACCT
>JBDNIR010000511.1:0-3634 GCA_041688195.1 Marinobacter sp. | reverse complement strand
GCTCGGCATGAAAAGAAAGTCGCTGACATGTGTTATCTACTATATTACTCTCAATCTCCTTATTGTTAGCTACCGATCCTCATGCAAGCGCCCTTCCACATACTTGTGGAGAATACTGGCAACAAGTGTTTGATAGGGAATCCCTTCCGCCAGGGCTTTCTTCTGGAGTCCCCGAAGATCCTTGGAAGAAAGCCTGATGTTAATACGGGCATCTTTCTTGAACATCGCATCAGCGTACTGCTGGTGCCGCACTTTCCTATCCTCAATATCTGGCGCTCGCTGTAACTCTCCGGCATCGAATGCATCCAGAATTTCCTGCTCTTCTTTATCCAGCCTGCTCATTTCAGACCTCCCAAATAGGTTTTGGTCGCTTTCCGGCTCGGAATGATCGTTTTCAGAAAAACCTCATCTTCCGACTCTACGAAGGGCACCAAATAGGCATACCCCTCTATTTCAATAACGTGAACCTGTTGGCCTGGATACCGTTCCTGATTCGGATGCTCGAACGTGTCCAGGATACCTCCGACCGAGATGCGCAAAACCACATCCTCGAAAGAGATGCTCCTTTCTTCTTGGAGAAGCTTGTTCTTCTCTGGGTTCCATGCGATCGGTTTCATGAGTCGGAGTGTAGCACATTGTGTGCTTTTTGTACTCAGTGGCTAACGCTTCAATCAATTGCCGCTGCAGGCGGTCTGCTGCATTGATTTGTTAGAAACGCATCTTGCAACGGCTGGACTGTGAGCTGAAAGCCAAGCGCCTTGGCAACCTTCGAAACAGTAGTGAAGGTCGGATTGCCCTCTTGGGAAAGTGCCTTGTAAAGGCCTTCACGAGTCAGTCCAGTATCTCTTGCCAACTGTCTCATATTCTTGGCGCGCGATAACGCCTAGAGCTTGGACCATAGAAAATGCGAAGCTCGATTGCACCCACTTTCAACATCCGGCATACTTTTTTCCCGAGCTATTCAGCGATTGAGTTTCAGTCTTAACTTCAGCCAATTATGGTGATGGCAAACAGCGCATGCTCGATTCGAGATTTTGAGGGCGCCCCGTACCTACCCTCCAGCGTATTGGATCTCCATAAAATTCAATTACCTATTCCCCCACAGCAATTCACAACGCGCATTCTACCGAAGCCAGAATCTCGTAATCGTGCATTGAGCCAGGCATTCACAAGGCCGGTCCAGAAAACTGCTCGTACCCTAACTCATCTACCGGCCGCCAACTGCACTGAAAACTGCCATGCAGGCGAGAAGGTGCTTTCGCTGCTGTTCGACCTCCATAAGGAAAGCAAGTCCACGCTTGTGCTGGTTACCCACGACGAGCGTGTTACGGAGCGCTGTCAGCACCGGGTCAGGATGGAGGGTGGGCGCCTCTATGAAATCTGAAACATCTGCCAAACCTCTCTGGATGCTAAGATTCGCGGTCACCGATCTGCGATCGCGCATCTCCGCGCTCAAGGTCTTTCTGGCTTGCCTCATACTCGGCGTCACGCTGGTGGCTGCCACGGCCAGTCTCTACCGGGTCATCGAGCAGAGCCTGCTGGCTGATACCCGCGCGCTGCTGGGTGGGGACGTCGAGCTGGATGCCAGTGAGCCGCTGCCGGATGAAGTGCTTGAATGGATTCGTACTACTGGCAGTATCTCGTTGGTTCGGGAGCTCGACACCATGGTCAGTGGTGCGAGTGAGGAGAGTGGCGAGAGCTTCGTCAGAGTCGAGATACTGATTCCTGATGCAGCCTATCCGCTTTACGGCGAGCTGCAGCTGACGCCGGACCAACCACGTGCGGAGCTCACGGCACGGAAGGATGATCTTTGGGGGCCATCATTGACCCCTTGCTTGCTGAACGTCTGGGCCAGTCCATTAGCAATCAGATTCAGATTGGCGCAGCGACCTTTTGCATCAGCGGCCTTATTCAGGCGCAGCCGCATCGACTACGAATACCGGGTGCAGACCGATCGCGATCTGAACCTCTGGCTGGATGAATTCGAGCAAGCCTTTCCCGATACTCGCTGGGATACCACCACCTTTGCCGAGCGGCTTGACCAGATAGCAACAGCGCTGATTCTGATCGCTTTCACCACGCTGTTATGAGGCCAATCTGCTGCACTGCCTTGGCGCCAGGCACCGTGCTATTCGGCTATCCATGCTACTCGAAACAGGGTTGCTTACCCTCCTCTCTACTGCGTTTGCTACAGCACTCGGGGCGCTGATCGCCCTGCCACTGACGGCCATGCTGCTGAAACTGCCGGCAGGAGATCTGTGGTGGATGCTTGCTTTAATGACATTTACTGCCTCCTGAAGCTGCGCTCGATCAATTCTAGCTGCTTCACCCGTATCAGGTGGGGTGCGCAGAATGGCTTTACCGGTGCGATGCCGCAACTCTCCACAGACTCGACCTCGTTCAGGGGCAACCGACGCCACCGGGTAAATGATGTGAATAGCTTTGAGTAAAGGTATACCGCCCTGTCAGTCACAATAATCGCGTAGTAGGAAAAGCGATGGAAGCTCGGCTCCCACGCCTCCCAATAGATAAGCGCACCGGCGCAGGACTAACGCACGCCTTCATGTGAAGAATTCACTTGGCGTATCCACTTCTCAATCTCTTCGAGCACGATTTCTCCTATTTATAATCGGGATAGGGCGAGGCTCGCCAGTCCTCGTTGTCCTGAACGCTGGATTTATAAAATGCCGGCCAAATACAGATGGGTGAATGTCGGTTTGCCCTTGCCCTTTCGCTAACCTTCGGCTCTGCGAATACCTGGTATCGGGACTTTCACCCGACGAGTCTGGTGCCATGCCTGGCACACACGCTTGGATCTGCAGCCTTCAGAGCACGCAGAGATGATTCAGGAGTTATTCAGAGGCCTTTTGCAGCAGTTCTGGATTTTCTAATAGATTTTTTGCTACTTGAAGTTCTTTTCTATCATCTTCAGGGAAGATCATTTTCATGATTGGGCTCCGATTGTTACGCACTTGCTGGCACCAACGGTGAAATTTCAACCAAAGGACGGTGCGAAGACAGGTCGTGAGCTGACTGCAGGTTTAGCCAAAATTCGGGGGACATATTGAACGCCTTTGCGAACAACCAAGCTGTCTCGGGGGTTATTCCTCTTTTGCCGCGGACTATTTCGTTTACACGCTGAACGGAAATACCGAGATGCTCAGCTAGGGCGGTTTGACTCAACCCTAAAGGCTCAAGGAACTCCTTTATCAAAATAATGCCGGGATGTGTACTTACTCTGTGAGTTGGGATCATGGGGACACCTCAGTGATAGTCAACGATCTTAACTTCGTAGGCTCCGGCGCCTTGCCACCGAAAAACGATACGCCATTGAAAATTGACACGAATACTATATCCCTTCAGGGCCTCCAACCGATTGCCTGGCGGAGATCGGAGCTCCTCCAATGACCCGACGGCATTCAGAATATCGAGCTTATAGAGCGCCGGCTCTTTGATATCGCCAGGCATCCTGCGAACCTTTGCATTGCTCACGCCGTGGTAAAGATCTTCCGTGAGACGGTTTCCAAAAGAATGGATCATAAGGACATATTAATGGATACACGGTATTCATGCAAACCAGAGTTGATGTGCGTAACGGCGCGAGTTTACGAGCGTCCGGCGACCGTAGGGAGCG
>JBDNIR010000510.1:0-12848 GCA_041688195.1 Marinobacter sp. | reverse complement strand
GGAATACACCGGAATTCTGCCTGATCTTTTTGCCGAGGGGCAGGGCGTAGTGGCGACCGGCAGGCTCAATGACGATCGGCTGTTTGTGGCAGACCAGGTACTGGCGAAACATGATGAGAACTATATGCCGCCGGAAGTCATGGACTCACTCGAGAAGGCCGCGGCCCGGGCTGAGAAGAATACCGCCCAGACCATACCCGAGTACTGATGCAGGCTAGCATTTTAATCCAGATCCCTTGGGGAGAAGTTTATGTTTCCGGAGTTCGGACAGTTTTCGCTGATACTCTCGCTGCTGTTGGCCATTTTGTTGGCGATCGTACCACTGGCTGGCTCGCTGGCCGGTCGAGACAGCCTTCAGGCCTTTGCCCGTCCGCTGGCGGCCGGGCAGTTTGTATTTGTCGCCATCTCGTTTGCGGTACTGACCTACGCGTTTATGGTGGATGATTTCTCGGTGGCGTATGTCGCCAACAACAGCAACAGTCTGCTGCCCTGGTACTATAAATTCAGCGCAGTGTGGGGCGCCCATGAAGGCTCCTTGCTGCTCTGGATACTGATACTGGCGGGCTGGACCCTCGCAGTGGCGATTTTCAGCCGGCGCCTGCCAACCGTCATGACCTCCCAGGTATTGTCGGTTATGGGTATGATCAGTGTCGGTTTCTTGTTGTTTATCCTGATGACGTCCAACCCCTTTGAGCGAATTCTCCCCAACGTGCCAACCGATGGCGCCGACCTTAACCCGCTGCTGCAGGACTTCGGGTTGATTGTGCATCCGCCCATGCTTTATATGGGCTATGTGGGGTTTTCCGTGGCCTTCGCCTTTGCCATCGCTGCCTTGATCAACGGCCGGCTTGATGCCGCCTGGGCTCGCTGGTCACGCCCGTGGACGACGGTTGCCTGGGTCTTTCTCTCGATCGGCATCGCGCTTGGCAGCTGGTGGGCTTATTACGAGCTTGGCTGGGGCGGCTGGTGGTTCTGGGACCCGGTTGAAAATGCCTCCTTGCTGCCCTGGATTGCGGGCACGGCACTTATGCACTCCCTGGCGGTTACCGAGAAACGAGGTGTGTTCAAGAGCTGGACGGTGCTGTTGGCTATTCTGACGTTCTCGCTCAGCTTGTTGGGCGCGTTCCTGGTGCGCTCGGGTGTCCTGACCTCCGTGCATGCGTTTGCCTCTGATCCTACCCGGGGCCAGTTTCTGATGGTTCTGTTGGCTATTACTATTGTGTCCAGCCTGACACTGTATGCGTTCCGCGCTCCGGTCGTGCACAGTCGAATTCGCTATGGCTCCGCCTCCCGTGAAATATTCCTGCTGTTGAACAATGTCCTGTTGATGGCCGCCATGCTGTTGGTGTTGGTAGGCACGTTGTATCCGTTGATTCTGGATTATCTCGACATGGGGCGTTTGTCGATCGGTGAGCCCTTTTACAATCTGACCTTCTCGCCGGTGGCGATTGCGGTTGGCCTGTTGATGGGTGCCGGGATCTTTTCCCGCTGGAAGAAAACCGATGGTGGCTGGCTCGCCCGAAAACTGCTCTGGCCGGCGGCCGTGAGTCTTGTCATCGCGGTGTTGGTGCCGCTATGGATGGGCAAATTTGAACCCTGGGCTTTCGCAGGCTGCTTCTCTGCCGCCTGGATCGTGTCGGCAACCGTTCGCGATCTGTGGGACAAATCAGCCTCCCGACAGGGCCGCTGGCATGGTCTTCGTCGCCAGTCACGCAGTTACTACGGGATGGTTCTGGGGCACCTCGGGCTAGCGCTGACCATGGCAGGGGCAACGGTGGTTTCCAATTACGGGATTGAGCGCGATGTGCGTATGTCCCCCGGTGATACAGTTCAGATTGAAAATATCGACTTTACCTTTATCCGCATCGGTGAGCGTCAAGGCGCCAACTTCATCGCCGAAACTGCGCAAGTTGATATCTCCCGTGATGGCCGCAAAATTACCACCCTCTACCCGGAGAAGCGCCAATACACTGTGCAGCGCAGTATCATGACAGAGGCTGGGATTGATGGCGGATTGTTCCGGGACCTTTTCGTCGCGCTCGGTGAGCAGGTCGGCAATAATGCCTGGGCAATGCGCATCCAGTACAAACCGTTGATCCGGTGGTTCTGGCTGGGATCTTTGTTTATGGCAGCCGGGGGCATTCTGGCCATCGCTGACCGGAGATATCGCATCAGGGAAAAAGTTCCGACCCACCGGGCAGCGGCTGTGCCGGAACCCGATGCTGGCCGGGCTGCTGCTCCAGAGGCGACGTCATGAAACGGCTGTTTTTGTTTATCCCGGTGGTCCTGGCTATTACCCTGGGTGTGGTGATGTACGCGGGTATTGGAAAGGACCCGACGTACCTCGAGTCGGCTCTTATCGGGAAACCGGTTCCGGTGTTCGAGCTTGCCGCATTGGAAAACCCGGATGTGATGCTCCGTAACGACATATTCAGCGGCCAGGTGTCGTTGCTGAATGTCTGGGGCACATGGTGTCCTGCATGTCGGGATGAACACTCCGACCTGGTCTGGCTGGCGGAAGAGAAGGGCGTCTCCATTATCGGCCTCAACTACAAGGACAACCGGGAACAGGCGCTGCAATGGCTCCAGACCCTGGGTGATCCTTACAGCGTTAATCTGTTTGATCCGTCAGGCGGCCTCGGGTTTGATTTGGGGGTTTATGGCGCCCCGGAGACATACGTAGTGGATGCCGAGGGCATCGTTCGCTACCGTCACGTTGGTGTTATTAACGAGAAAGTCTGGCGCGAGACCCTTGAACCACTCATCCGCAAATACAGCCAGGAAGGTTAACTGACATGCTACGCCTGCTGACACTCGCATTGTTGTTGACCGGCTCGATACTCGCACAGGCCGCACCGAATGACATGTACCCGCTGGATTCCGAGGCAGATCGGGAACGTTTCCAAAACCTCACCAAGGAGTTGCGATGCCCGAAGTGCCAGAACCAGAACATTGCTGACTCCAATGCGCCCATTGCCGAGGACATGAAGAACGAGGTCTATAGAATGGTGCGCGATGGCGCCACGGATGAGGAGGTGTTTGAGGCTCTGGTCGGGCGCTTCGGGGAATTTGTGCGCTACCGGCCGCAACTGGAGCCCCGTACGGTGATGCTGTGGGCTACCCCCGCCATCGTCGTCTTGGGTGGCGTGCTGATCGTCATTGGCGTCGTGGTCCGCTCCCGTCGCAACACCGAGGGCGCTTCGTCACTGACGGACGAGCAACGGCAGCGCGCAGAGAAAATACTTCAAACCGATGAGTCGAACACCACCGGAAACTCGGGACCAAGAACCTGACGGTGCTTGCCCCGGTTCTCTTCCCGGTATGTTTTTGCTGAGCAACATTTACTTCACTGACGACGGGATCGCCGTGTTATGACGACCACTTTCTGGCTTGCCGCGACCGCATTGATGGGTCTGGCGCTGGCTTTTATTCTGTTTCCCCTGTTTTTTAACCGCCCCCGGGACCGCGCCGAAACGGATCTTCGGAATCAGAACCTGTTGGCCTATAGAAGCCGTATGGCTGAGCTGGAAGCCGAGCATAAGGCCGGTATTCTGGACGATGAAAATTACCGCCAATTGCGGGATGAGCTTGCGGGCAGTCTGCTTGACGATGTGTCTGACGAGCCTGTATCCGCCGCCACCGCCAAGCCAGACTCCCGGCGTACCGGTGCCTGGATCATCGCCGTAGGCAGCGTGGTTCTGATCCCGGCATTGGCGGTGTATCTATACCAGCACTGGGGCGCGATGGACGACGTTGAACAGTGGGTAGCGATGAAAGAAATATCGTCCGGAGATGACCGGGTCGGACAAGTGAATCAGCTAACCGCACAGCTGCGGGAGCGCCTGGAAGAAAGCCCTGGCAACCCGGAGGGCTGGGCAATGCTGGGCCGGACTTACATGAGCATGGAACGTTATCCGGATGCGGCTTGGGCATTTGAAAGGCTGGCAGAGCAAACCTCGGATTCTCCGCGTCAAGCGGCGACCGCGTTGGGGTTGGCCGCCCAGGCCCGTTTTTTCGAGAGTAAAGGCGACCTGAATGCTACCGTGGTAGCCGCCATTGAGGCAGCCCGTGCGGTCAATCCGAATGAGGTTAATGCTCTCGGTTTGCTGGGGATTCATGCCTTTGAACAGAAGCAGTTTGAAGAGGCTATTGATTACTGGGAACGCATCGCGGAAGTGGCCCCGAACCATCCGCAATTGCCGTCCATCAGGCAGGGTATCGAACAGGCTTACCAGCGGCTTGGCAGGAGCGCGCCCGCCCCTGCCGTCAGTGAGGCGGTAGCGGTATCGGAGCGAGGTGTTACGGTACGCATCGAACTCAGCTCGGCGTTTAACGGCCAGGTGCCAGCAGATACCACGTTGTTTATATACGCCCGTCGTCCCGGTGAACAACGGTCCGCACCGCTTGCGGTTGCTCGTCGCACAGCCGGTGAGCTGCCTCTGGAGATGCGTCTAACCGATGCGTTGTCGATGACGCCGACGGCAAAAATATCCGACGCTGAGGAAGTGGTCATTGCTGCCCGGCTGTCACCCGGCGCTAACGCCATGCCACGCCCAGGCGATTGGCAAGGCGTTCTGGATGCACCGGTGGCGGTTACCGATGCGGCCGATGATCAACCCGTCGAAGTGATCATTGACCAGCAACTGCACTAACGGACACCGGGGTTCAGGCCATCGGGATAGAATGGCGGCAGGTCGCCGTCATTATCGGCTTTCGCCGTTGCCAGTTTCTGGAGCTGACGAAGCCTGGCCACCAGTTCACGGCCATCCCAGGATGAAGATTCGTTGTGTTGTTGTCCTGCCCCGAACAGACGGTTTTGGAGTCGGTTAATCTGGGCTTTCAACTCGGGGTCACCCGCTTTGCGCAGGGCATCCGACGTGCTGTTGAATACTTCTCCGGGATATCGTGCAGACATCCAACGCGGTAACAGGTCGAGCGCATCGGCCTGGCCTTTGTCAGCGGCCCGAACCAAGGTCTCAAACAGGTCTTTCTCTGTGGCGGCAAAGGGGCTCTGAGGGCCGCCTTTGTCGGCGACTGCCCGCTTGCCCTGTCGCCGCCAGAGTAACAGCGTAATAACCCATCCCGCTGCTAGCAGGGCGGTAATCCAGGGCCAATAATTGCGCTGATCTTCCTCCGGGTCATTTTGCGGTGGTGTTGCGACTTCGGCTTCAACAGCTTGGGGCTGCGCCGAAGACGGCGCGACTGGCTGACTACCGACCGCTGGTAATACCGTCAGGGTGCGGGCGGGAATAACCGCGACCCGTTCCTGGTCTGCCTCGGTATCCCACCAGGGCACGCGCACCTCCGGTATGGTGAAGGTACCGGCTTCCACGCCCACGAGCGAAGTGGTCTGGGTCAAAGAACCGGTCAGTGTTTCATTGCTGATGGTGGTTTCAGTTTCCGGTTGCTCGGGATAGCTACGCAAGCCATCTGGAATGGTCGGCGTCAGCGGTGGCAGCGCGTTCGCTGGCAGTCCGTCCGCTGTCAGGGCAATGGTTCGGGTCATACTCTGGCCAATGCTGACCTCGGTAATGTTATCCAGCCCACGCTCGGACAGCGTGAGCTCCCGGGTGGGCAGCCAGACATCACCACTGAACTGGTCGGGCGGTGCGTTGACCGGAATGTCAAAAAGCTGCGCGCTATCACGCAGAAATACCAGCTGGCCCCGGTTGCTTCGGGTTTGTCCCTCAAACCGGATCGGGTCAATGGTCAGCGCGCCGGGGCTTTGGGGATAAATGGCGTATCGGCGTTCAACGACGCGATAGCGTTGGCCATCGCGGAAGCGGCTGTACTCGTTTTGTTTGCCCAGGGTTTCGATGATCGCGTCAGGATGCTCGGGTTCGGTAAGGTCGCCACGAATCAGGTTGCCTGTGAAAAACAGTTTGACGGTCAGGACCAGTTGCTCCTGCACGTATACCTGGTCCTTATCGGCTGCCAGTTCGATAAAGACGTCCCGAGGCTCGCCGGCTTCATCGCTGGCGCTGCCCACCTGGACGGTGATGGTAATCGGCTCAGAACGGGCGTCGTTGAAATTCAGCTCCGGAATAGTCAATGAGCCTGTACGACGGGGCGCCAGTTGATAGGTCCAGGTGATCTCGGCCTCGGTATCACCGTTAACGTTGCGCACGCTGTATTTCTGGTTCTGCCCGAGGATCTCGAAGTCGTTTTCCAGCTTCTCGATGTCCGGTGCCGGTAGCTCCAGGCTGCCCAGGTTGAACAGGCTGTCGAGGTTGATAGAGAGCTCCACTTCACCTACCACCGTCAGGGTCAGAGCTTCGTTCTCATGCAGGTTTGTGCGGTCTGGTTCCACCCGCAATGTCTGTTGTGCCATCGCCTGCGTGGCAAAGATCGACAGCAGCGCTATAACCGTTATGAGTCGGGCTACCATGGGGTATCAGTCTCGCTTGGTTGGGTATTACGTTCCCGGTGTTGCTGAAGAAATTTGCGTCTTAGCAAGCCACCCGGATCATCCGGAATTCGCCTCAGCCAGCGTTCCTGTCCCTGAGACAGAGGCGATGGTTCCAGTTCCGCAGGGGCTGAGGTTTCGCCTGTGGACTCGCTCTGCTCAGTTTCGCTACCAGCAGAAGATTGTGGCTCAGCTGACTCCGAAGGCCTAGTTCCTGCATCGCTTTCGCCCTGGCCAGACTGGTTTTTGCCACCTTGTTGGTTCTGGTCAGACTCACTACCTTCGCCCGGTGGTGGTTGACCGTCGGGCTTGCTTTGGCTCTCTGGTTGCTGTGACGGATTTTTCTGGTTGCTCTCAGAGTTCTCGCCGTCGCTGTTTTCCCCGCCCGGTTGCTGGTTATTTTGCTGCTCTTGCTGCTGTTGATCCAGCAACTGCTTCACAAGTTGGAGGTTATGGCTGGCATCTTCATATCCCGGTTGTGCCTTCATGGCTTGCTCATAGGAAGTAATGGCAGCTTCCAGATCGCCAGCACGGGCCAGTGCATTGCCCCGGTTATAAGCGGCATCAGGAGAGTCGGATTTACTGAAGTTACTGGCAGCGGATTCGTAGTCGCCCGCGCGATACTGCGCGCTGCCACGCCAGTCAGGGCGCTCAAGTTGCTCGGCTGCGCGCTTGGGGTCCTTTTCAATCAGCGCTTCCGCTCGTTGATCCGGGCGAGACCAGAGATCATCCCAGCCAAACGCCATCGCCGGGCTTGGCACCATGGGCGCCACCAGCAGCGCCACCACTAGCAAAGCACCCCGTCGCCAGCATACCAGCACCAGAGGCAGCGCCAGCCAGAGCAGCCAATAGCCGTCGTCCTGCCAGCGGCTGACAGAAAGCTTCCGGTCGCTGTCCTGCCAATCATCGCTGTCTTGGGCCCGGAGATTCAGGGCCCGAAGATCACGATTGTCGAATGTCAAGGGATGGCTTTGGCCGCCCGTTTTTTCAGCGACCCAGGCCAGAGCGCCGGGGTCCGCCCGGGTAATCACCACTTCACCGTTGTCTCGTATAAACCCTCGTTTAGGCAATGGGATGGGACCTCCCTCCGGCGTGCCCACAACAAGGGTGCTGAGGCTGAAGCCGCTGTCCATCAGGGTGTCGCGGATGGTGTATTGGCGTTCTGCCGGTATGTCATCACTGATCAGCAGTATGCGTCCAGCTCCGGGAGCGCCTTGTTCCAGCAGCGATTTGGCCCGCGTAATTCCGAGGTCAGGGCGGTTGCCCGCAGCAGGCATAATGAGAGGGTCCAGCACTTCGAGTAAGCTCTGGACAGTGTCATTGTCATCGGTCAATGGCGTCACGACATAAGCATCCGCTGCGAAGACCACCAGCCCGGTGAAGGCACCCTCCCGCTCTTTGAGCAAGTCCTGAATCTTGCGTTTGGCGAGAGTCAGGCGGTCAGGCTCTACATCGGTCGCCAGCATTGACAGCGAGAGATCGAGAACGACAACCAGACTGTCGTTCTGTTGCTGCAAAGGCGTTGGCGCTTCTCTCCAGGCCGGCCCCGCAAGGGTGATCGCCATCAGGAGAAGCGCCAGTGAAAGCATCGCCAGAATCGAATTGCCTGATCCTTTCAGCGCGCCGGTTTGGCTGATCAGCGGCTTCAGGAGTGCTTCTGGCATTACTTTGAGCCAGCCGTTCTGGCTTTGTCGCGCCTGCCGGACAATCACCGGAAGCAGGGATATGGCTAGCAGTATCAATAGCCAGAAGGGGCGTAGAAAATGGAAGTCAGACATGGGCCACCTCCTTGCGACTACTCGCCTTGAGGCGAAGCAACTGCAACAGGGCCCACAGCGCAAGTGCTAACCCGGCGGGCCATACATAGAGCTCCCGAACGGGCCGATAACGCTTGCCCTCCAGTTCAATGGTTTCCAGTTGGTTGATGCTTTCGTAGATCAGTTCCAGCTCCGGCAGGCTGCGAGCCCTGAAATAGCGCCCGCCAGTCTGCTCGGCAATTCGGGTGAGCAGAGCTTCGTCAAGATCGCGGGAAGGGTTGATCCGGCGAGATCCCAGCAAACCCCGCTGCACCATGGATTCCGCACCGATGCCAATGGTGTAAAAGCGGACACCGGCTGCTTTGGCGATTTCAGTGGCTTTATCCGGTGTTACTTCCCCGGCGGTGTTGGCGCCATCGGTCAGCAGGATAACAACCCGTTGTTCCTGGGGGCGGTCACGCAGACGTTTCACTGCCAGACCCATGGCGTCTCCGATCGCGGTCGCGCGTCCTGCCATACCGATGCCGGCCTCATTGAGCAAGGTCTGGATGGTTTTATGATCGAATGAGAGCGGTGCCTGGATATACGGCTGAGTGCCGAATAGCAACAGCCCCAGGCGATCGCCGGAACGTTGTTCAATAAACTCCGACACTACCTGCTTTACTGCTTGCAGTCGGTTAATACCCTGGCCATTGAAGACCATATCCTGCTCATCCATGCTGGGTGAAATATCGACCGCCAGCAGCAGATCCCGGCCAGTTACGGGAACATCAACGGCTTCTCCCACATGTTGTGGGCGCGCTAGGGCAACCACCAGCAGCAGCCAGGCAATCACTAACAGCAGTGTTTGCCACCTGGGTATGGCATTGCCGGACCTGCTCACACCGGGCAGGTCTTGCAGCCAGTGTCCGATAGGTATGACAGGCGCCTCAACCTGGGCACTGGTCCGGCGCCTAAATCCGATCAGAAGGGGCAGCAGAGCAATGAGCAACAGCCAGGGATAAGCGAGGTTCAGCATCGTTGCGCCTCAAGCCAGCGCCGTGCAGCGGACACAGCCTGTTGGGGATCCCTGTCAAGGTTGGGTCGCCAGCTACCCTCAACCAGCGAACGAAACATCGCCTGATCGTCGATTGCCCGTCTGGATGAGGTTTCAGTCAGAAACTGTACCCAGGCCTCCCCGGACAGGCTCTCTGGCCGCTGCTGCGGGAACCTTACCCGCGCTGCCCGTTTCAGTAGTCGGTTCAAGTCGTTGAACCATCCTGGGCCGTGGTTTTTCGCAGCCGCAAGTTTGGTCAGCTCGGCAAGTGCCGACTTGAGCCAGCGGTTGCGGCGGCGTTTGCGATGGACCGCCAGGGCTGCCCAGACAATCAAACCGATCATCAGCGCAAGCAAAACCCACCAGCCCGGTGCCGGCGGCCAGAAGCCACCGGGTTCCGGCAGGTGAATATCGAGCAGTGCGCTGAGAGGATCCTGTTCCATTTCGTTCATTCCGGTTATCCGATCCGACCGCGAGGGCCGAGAATCAGTCTTAAACTCTGGGCGGGGTCGTCTGATGTGCTGACTACCTGATCAATCACCCCGGCCATTCTGAAACACCGTTCTACTGTTTGCTCATGAGCCTTTACCCTGGCACGGAAGGCTTCCTGGAAGCGGCGATCTCCGCCATTGAACCATACCGGCCCATCCGGTCCCGCTACTGCAAACTGACCGCTGGCCGGTAGCTTTTGTTCCAGCGGATCGACAATTCTCAAGGCGCTTACCGTGTTGTGCCGGGCGAGGGCTGCCAGCAAGCCGGAGGTTTCATCCGTTAGCGACAGAAAGTCACTCAGGACGAAAATCCGGCTGCCAGTATGGGCGACCCGGCGAGCTTCCTGCAGTGCCACATCCAAACTTCGAGACTGTTGGCTCTGAACGCTCGCCCTGAGGTGCGGGGAGTGCTGATAACGGGCTAGGGCATCGAGCAGTTGGAGTACGGCTTTCTTGCGCCGGGCCGGCCGCTGCACCAGGAAACCTTGCTCTGAGAATACAATACCGCCCACCTGATCACCGGCCCACAGCGCCAGCCAGGCGAGGATGCTCGCCAGTTGGGCACAGCGGACCTGTTTGTAGGCGCCCTGGCTGCCGAAGAACAGCGTCGGTCCGAGATCACAGATCAGTAATACCGGCCGCTCGCGCTCTTCTTCATAAAGCTTCGTGTGTGGGCTCTGGCGGCGGGCGGTTACGCGCCAGTCAATACTCCGGATGTCGTCGCCGGGTTGATACAGGCGCACTTCGGCAAACGCCATCCCGCGGCCACGCTGGAGCGATCGCTGCAGCCCGGCCTGTCGGGTACGGACAGGCCGGGCGCCGGGCAATCGCAGCGCCCGGGCGTCGGCCTGCAAGCGGATCAATCCGGACAGGTCTATGTGGATCGCGGTGTCATCAGATTCCATCATGGGGTCAGATCAGCCTCAAGCGGACACCGGTACGCAATCGATCAGCCGTTGAATGATCGCATCAGGCGTCATGCCTTCGGCTTCCGCTTCAAAGGTCAGCAGTAACCGGTGCCGGAGCACGTCAAAAGCAATCGCCCGCACATCATCGG
The DNA here is from genome assembly GCA_041688195.1 of Marinobacter sp. Lineage (GTDB taxonomy): Bacteria > Pseudomonadota > Gammaproteobacteria > Pseudomonadales > Oleiphilaceae > Marinobacter. Next base: position 2,101 of record JBDNIR010000510.1, on the reverse strand, counting down.
GGCTTACAAAGTCGCGGCCGTCCAGCCAGGCCATAGCTCTGGCACAGCGATCCAGCGCAATGGTGCCGCGGGGGCTGGCACCGAAAGCCATCCAGCGGCCCAGTTCCGGGTCCAGTTTGCCGGCATCTCGGCTGGCTAATACCAGGGCGAGTAAATACTCTTCGACGGGCTCTGCCATGTAGATGTCACTGATCGCCTGGCGGGCCTGGAAAACCTGTTCCGCAGTGACTTTGATGGCGGCCTCAAGCTGGCCTTGCCGGTAGTCGTTACGAGCCAAGTGAAGAATATCACGTTCAGCGCCGGCGGAAGGATAGCTGATAGTGACATGCATCAGAAAGCGGTCAAGCTGGGCTTCCGGCAACGGGTAGGTGCCTTCCTGCTCAATGGGGTTCTGAGTCGCCATCACCATAAACAGACGGTCGAGGGGAAAGGTCCGCATCCCAACACTGACCTGGCGCTCACCCATGGCTTCCAACAGGGCGGACTGAACTTTGGCCGGTGCCCGGTTGATTTCGTCCGCCAGTACGAGGTTGTGGAAAATCGGACCTTTCTGAAAATCGAACTGCCCGGTTTCCGGGCGGTAGATCTCGCTGCCGGTGATGTCGGACGGTAACAGGTCGGGCGTAAACTGGATTCGATGAAAGTCTCCTTCCAGGTGATCTGCAAGGGCTTTGACGGCGGTGGTTTTTGCCAGGCCCGGTGCACCTTCAACCAACAAGTGGCCGTCGGCCAGCAAGGCAATCAGCAAGCGCTCAACCAGTTTTTCCTGACCAATTATCCGTTTCGCTAACTGAGCTTTTAGTTCACCAAACGTATGCTGTAGGGACATTGGCGGATACTGCTCCTGAATGGGGTTCTGTTGTAAGTAATTACCGACCCAGTTTTTGTGTCAGAGGGACAAAAATCAAGGGTTTGACTATGCTTGTCTGATAGTACCTGCGTTTAGCGCGGCCAATGTAACTCAAACGAAGACTCACAGGGCCTGCGGCGACCGGAATACTTGCCCAGCCTGTCTGATTATTACGATTACTTCACACACATCGAGGGTGACTATGAATGCGCTGACAGTGGCCAGCAAGGACCAATTTTTCGAGCAACTGGACGAAGCATTTGGCCAGAAAATCGAGAAAACCGAAGCCAGGAAAATCAGCGATTTTGCGGTTCAGCATTTTACTCATTTACCCCTGGATGAACTCCTGAGTCGTCGCTTTTCCGATGTCTATGGTTCGGTATTGGCAGCCTGGCAGTTCATCCAGAAGCGCCGGACGGATGAGACGCCAGTCTCCGTGTTCAATGCCGACCTGGAAAGTGACGGCTGGCAGTCGACCCATTCGGTTATCTTTATTCTGCATCCGGATATTCCTTTTCTGATCGACTCAATCCGTATCGCCATCAATCATATGGAGATCGGTACCCATACCATTTACCACTCCATTCTGCCGATTGAGCGGGATCGCTCCGGCAAGCTCAAGAAGTTGTATCCCGGCAACAGCAAGTTCACCAAAGCGTCTCCTGAGACGCTGATTGTGATGGAAATCGACCGCCACAGCGACAACAAGGATCTCAAACACCTTGAGGAGGTACTCCAGGAAGTACTCCATGAGGTTCGGATAGCGGTGGCGGATTTCCCGGTTATGAAGGGCAAAGCTGAGGATATCGTCAAGGAGCTGAATGAGTCCAAGGCTAAAATCAGTGAAGAAGATGTCTCCGAGGCGCTCAAGTTTGTAGGTTGGCTGCAGGAGGACAACTTCACCTTTCTGGGTTATGACGAATACGATTTCGTGAAAGCCAAGCAGGGCATCCTGGTGCGGCGGGTTGCCGGTTCCGAGCTGGGTATTCTTCGGGTAAACAACGAGCGGCCTGACAAAGTCCGGCTGGATGAGCTGCCAAAGCGTACACGGCAGGAAATGACGCGGACTGATCAAGTGTTCATCTTTGCCAAATCCGCCCAACGCTCCCGTGTACACAGGCCGGCTTATCCGGATTACATTGCCGTCAAAAAATTCAATGATAAAGGGGAAGTTGTCGGCGAGCGGCGGTTCCTGGGCCTTTATACGGCACGTGTATATCATGAACGTCCGGACCAGATTCCGCTGTTGCG
>JBDNIR010000509.1:0-1321 GCA_041688195.1 Marinobacter sp. | reverse complement strand
GAGCTATGCGGGAATTTGGGTGATGGCGTGATTTGAAAGGCGGCGTATTGTGGCAGGTGTCAAAGCCGGCCAGAACCTCACAAGGAGCAATACGCCTATGAAGTACGATACAACCATCCTGCCGTTTCGCCAATCGGAAACGACGACTGACCCGTTGACAGAGCTGGCGCGGGAAGGTGCGCGCCGCATGCTTGCTGAAGCACTAAAAGCCGAAGCTGATGCGTTTGTTGCCAGCTTTGCTGATGAACGGCTGGAAGACGGCCGTCAGCGGGTTGTTCGTCATGGATTTGGTCCCGAACGCCAGATCCAAACCGGTATTGGCGCACTCGACGTGCAGCGTTCAAAGGTACGCGACCGGTTGACGACATCTGATCCAGCCGCAAAAGTCCGCTTTACATCAAACATATTGCCCAAATGGGCACGGCGCTCTGTTAGCTTGGATGCCCTGTTGCCTGTCCTGTATTTGAAGGGCATCTCAACGGGTAATTTCCAAGAGGCGCTGGCAGCCATTTTAGGCCCCGACGCGCCCAACCTGTCGCCGAGCGTAGTGTCTCGCCTGACCGCAAGCTGGCAGGCAGAGTATGACAGCTGGACGCGACGTGACCTGTCTGCCCGTCACTATGTCTATATCTGGGCTGATGGTGTCTACCTTCAAGCGCGGATGGAGGAAAACGCCGAGTGTATGTTGGTGATTATTGGCGCAACACCGGAGGGCAAAAAGGAACTGATCGGCTTTCAGGTCGGCCTTCGGGAGAGTGCGCAGAGCTGGCACGAGTTACTGACTGACATCAAGGCACGTGGCCTATCCATCGCCCCCAAGATCGCGGTCGGTGATGGGGCTATGGGGTTTTGGAACGCTCTCGACAAGGCCTTTCCAAGCACGAAACACCAGCGATGCTGGGTGCGCAAAGTGAAGAATGTGCTGAACTGTTTTCCAAAGCAAATGGCACCTAGCGTGAAGTCAGATTTGAACGACGTCCAGCATGCTGAGACGCGAGCAGATGCCGAAACTGCGCTGATTACTTTCTCAGAAAAGTATGGCGTTAAATACGCCAAGGGTGTTGCCTGCCTGATCAAGGATAAGGAGGAAATACTGGCATTTTTTGACTTTCCAGCCGATCACTGGGGCCATCTGCGCACCTCGAACCCAATCGAAAGTGTCTTCTCTACGGTCCGGCACAGAACGGTCCGCACCAAAGGCGCGCTGTCACAGAAGACCGCAAAGCTGATGGTATTTACACTTATTCAAGCTGCATCGAAGAAATGGTTGCGCCTCAAAGGCAGAAACCAGTTGCCAAAAGTCATAGAAGGAATCAAGTTC
>JBDNIR010000508.1:0-2319 GCA_041688195.1 Marinobacter sp. | reverse complement strand
CTGTCACTTCTGGTGATGCTGGCTGCCTTCTTGTCCGGTTGCGGCATCAACAACATCCCCACCTATGACGAACAGGTCAAGTCCGCCTGGTCGCAGGTCGAGAACCAATACCAGCGACGTGCCGACCTGATCCCCAACCTGGTGGAGACCGTGAAAGGTTTTGCAGCCCAGGAGCAAGAGACTCTCACCGCCGTGATTGAAGCGCGCTCCAAAGCAACCTCAATTCAGGTTGATGAGAGCATACTGAACAACCCACAGAAACTGCAGCAGTTCCAACAGGCCCAGGGTGAGCTCAGCAGTGCCCTGAGTCGATTGATGGCGGTTTCCGAGCGTTACCCGGACCTCAAATCCAACCAGAACTTTCTGGCCTTGCAGTCTCAGCTTGAAGGTACTGAAAACCGCATTGCCGTTGCCCGCCGTGATTTCATTCAGTCGATCGAACGCTATAACACCGAGATTCGCACCTTCCCTGGCCGGCTCTGGCACAGCCTGATGTACAGCGATATGCCATTGCGCGAGAACTTCGAAGCAACGGCTGAAAATGCCGAAGACGCACCCAGCGTGGAATTTTAATGACTTATTTCCCTAAAACCGGCGTGCTCGTCGTCTTCTGCCTGCTGATGCTGCAGGGGGCCGCCGCTACCCTGGCCCAAACCGGTCCGGAATTTCCCGAGCTGACCGGACGCGTGGTAGATCAGGCGGATATGCTGGATGCGGCTGCCGAATCGCAACTGACACAGATGCTTCTGGCCCACGAGCAAGCAACGACCGAGCAGGTAGTCGTCGTTACCCTTCCGGACCTGCAAGGCAACGCCATTGAGGACTTTGGCTACCAGCTTGGACGTCACTGGGGAATTGGTCAGGAAGGTGAAGATAGCGGCGCCTTGCTGATTGTGGCCGAGAGTGAGCGCAAGGTGCGTATTGAAGTTGGCTACGGTCTTGAAGGCCGACTGACGGACGCGAACAGCGCCACTATCATCAATCAGATTATTACGCCGGCCTTCCGGCAGGGTGACTTCAGCGCCGGCATCATGAATGGCGCCGCTGCGATGGTAAAAGTGTTGGGGGGCGAACCTTTAGCAGTGCCCACCCAACCCCCCCGTGACCAAGCCCGGGAAAAGCCGAGTCTCGGCCTGGCGTCGCTGTTTTTCATTATTGTAATGGCTGTCATTTCGATTGTCGGTGGTGGTAAGGGCCGGCGCGGCCGTGGCGGCGCAGCCCTTTTGGGCGGCGCGTTACTGGGAGCCAGCATGGGTGGCCGTGGCGGCGGCGGTTTTGGTGGTGGCGGCTTTGGCGGCGGAGGCGGTGGCTTCGGCGGTGGCGGCGCTTCCGGCGGCTGGTAACCTGGCCTCCATGCCAGACACGTCCTTCGAGATTGCCGACATGACCGGGCGCAACAAGACAGCTCCCGGCCAAATAGCCCGCTGCCAAATAGCCCGCAGTCTAATAGAGAGAAACGATAGCCATGACATTATTGAGTAAACAAGAGCAGGATCAGGTCACCGCCGCCATAAGCGCCGTAGAACGTGACACCGATGCGGAACTGGTAACGGTGCTGACCTCACAGTCAGATAACTACAGCTATATTCCGCTACTTTGGGCGGCAATTCTTGCACTGCTGGTACCGGGGGTCCTGAACTATTTCCTTGGCTGGTTCGGTGCTGACTTACTGATGCTGGTTCAATGGGCCGCTTTTGCGGTGCTAAGCCTGATATTCCGGTTACCAGCTATCAACACCCGGCTGATACCCCGGCAGGTCCGCTATTGGCGGGCCTCCAATCTCGCACGCCGCCAATTCCTCGAGCAGGATCTTCACCATACCGAAGGTGGCACCGGTATGCTGATCTTCGTGTCAGAAGCTGAGCGCTACGTGGAAATTCTTGTCGATCAGGGTATCTCCAGCCGCATTGATAATGCCACTTGGGAAAGCATCGTTGCCGCCTTCACCCAAAAGGTGAAACAGGGAGAGACTCTTCAGGGTTTCCTGAATTGCATCGAAGCCTGCGGCCAACATCTCAAAACCGCTGTGCCCGCCACCCGCGAACGCAATGAACTGCCCAACCACCTGATTGTACTGTCTCCTTGATGCAAGACGCCCGTCAAGGCATACTGTACATCCAAACAGTGATTCAATAAATACTATTCAGGAGTAGCTGCTGCATGGCGGTACAAACCTTGTATTACTCGGAAAAGGACGGGCTGGACGTGGCGTTGAAAAATCCGGATACCATGATTTTCTCAAGCAAAGCTGATGCGGATGCCAGAGACCGGATTCTTGAACTGTCGGAAGAAATCAGCGTCTTTCTGCAAGCCAAAGTT
>JBDNIR010000507.1:0-8187 GCA_041688195.1 Marinobacter sp. | reverse complement strand
ATCCATCGCCACATACAGATCACCTTTGCCAGACTTACACAGAACACCACGAACACCGACAATATCACCGAGATCCCAGTGCCTGGTGTCCTTCTGCACGTCCTTGGTGGCATATATCTGCATGCGGCCAGACAGGTCCTGGACCACTTTGAAAGCCTTCCGGTCGAGCATCAGGCGACCTGCGATCGCCACTGTGACCCCGAGCGTTTCCAGCTCTTCCTTCGACTTGTCGCCATAAGCCGCTATGAGGCTTTCAGCGGTGCTGTCACGGCGAAAATCATTGGGAAACGGGTTGCCATGCTCCCGCAACTCGCCCAGCTTGGCGCGGCGCTCGGCGATCAGCTTGTTTTCATCGTGCGGGACGGCATTCGGCGTTTGGTCAGTCATGGTCTCTCGCTGGCGAATAGAATCAGTGATGTATTGGCTTAAAGTGCCATTTTCAGACTGGCTTCAATAAACTTGTCGATGTCTCCATCAAGCACCGCTTGGGTATTGCTGGTCTCGACCTTGGTACGCAGGTCCTTGATACGACTGTCATCCAGGACGTAGGAGCGAATCTGGCTGCCCCAGCCAATGTCTGATTTGGAATCTTCAAGCACTTGCTTTTCAGCGTTGCGCTTTTGCATTTCCATTTCAAACAGTTTGGCCTTGAGCTGCTTCATGGCCTGGTCTTTGTTGGCGTGCTGGCTTCGTCCTGCCTGGCAGGCCACCACGATACCGGACGGATTGTGAGTCAGGCGCACAGCCGATTCAGTCCGGTTGACGTGCTGCCCCCCGGCGCCAGACGCCCGGTAAACATCCACACGCAAGTCGGCGGGATTGATTTCGATCACAAAACTGTCGTCCACTTCCGGGGACACAAACACCGATGAAAACGAGGTATGCCTGCGGTTACCGGAATCAAAAGGCGACTTGCGAACCAGACGGTGTACGCCGGTTTCTGTACGAAGCCACCCGTAGGCATACTCGCCCTGGAAGTGGACTGTCGCACTTTTTATGCCCGCGACGTCGCCATCCTGAAGCTCGACAATTTCCGACTTGAAGCCACGGCGCTCGCCCCACCGCAGGTACATGCGCAACAGCATATTGGCCCAGTCCTGCGCTTCAGTACCACCCGAGCCCGCCTGGATATCAACGTAGGCATTGTTGACATCCATTTCACCGGAAAACATCCGGCGAAACTCCAGTTTTTCAAGCTGTTTATCCAGGCTTTCAAGGTCCGCAACAATGTCATCAGCGGTGCCCCGATCCTCTTCCTCAGCGGCGATTTCCAGCAGACCCTCGGCATCGTCCAACCCTGAGGTCAGATTATCTATGGTGTTGACGATCAGCTCGAGATCCGCCCGCTCCTTGCCCAGTTTCTGCGCCCGCTCAGGGTCTTCCCAGACTTTGGGATCTTCGAGCTCACGCTCTACTTCAACTAGCCGTTCGCTGCGCTGATCGTAGTCAAAGATACCCCCTAAGCGCATCGGTGCGCTCGCGAAGATCTTTTATCGTCAATACAATCGGGTTGATTTCCATGAAACCGTTTCTCACCTTCTCGAAATAATGGCGCGCAACGCTCTTGGCGTTCCGCAATAGAATCGAACGCGGCATTTTACCGGAAATTACGGGGTAAATCAGCCTGGGTAAACGGCCCCGACAGGCTCCAGGTAATCAATCAGCAATTGCAGACTGGTTCGCCCCCGGAATGTGTTGGCATCCGGTTTGTAAACCACACGAGCGCCAGTCTGGGTAAAGTCCGGCACATTGGCGCCGGTGTTGAACGCAATACCGTCAATGATGTCGCCACCGTCGAGGTGTTTCAGCACCAGCTTGAGATGGTTCTCCCCCACGATCCGTTGCCGGATGACTTCAAACTCGCCATCAAACAACGGCTCGGGAAAGTGCTGACCCCAAGGCCCCGCGCGTTTAAGCAGTGCCGCAGTATCGAGATTAAGCTCCGCAGGCGACAGCGGACCATCGGTGGTAATCGCGGCATCGAGATCTTCCGCCGAAATAGTACGTCGGATAGCCTCATCGAAAGCCTTTGAAAAAGCCTCCAGGTCCTCCAGCGCCATGGTCATTCCCGCAGCCATGGCATGCCCCCCGTATTTCCTGAGCATACCAGGGTGGCGGGCATCCACTACTGCCAACACATCGCGGATGTGTAAGCCCGGAATAGAGCGCGCAGAGCCCTTGATCTCGATACCATCCTCTGACGGCGCAAATGCAATCACCGGGCGGTGAGTCTGCTCGCGTATCCGGGCCGCCAGGATACCGATTACCCCCTGATGCCATTGCGGATCGTAAAGCGCCAAACCCCAAGGCAAGCCTTCAATATCCAGTGACAGCGAGGCCAATAACTCCTGCGCCTGTTCTTTCATGCCGGTTTCAATCGTCCGGCGCTCACGATTCAGATTATCAAGCTCAGAGGCAAGGCGACGGGCTTCATCAGCGCTGTCCGCCAAGAGACAGGCGATGCCTACACTCATGTCGTCCAGGCGACCCGCCGCATTCAGCCGGGGGCCAACCACGAAACCCAGATCAGTAGCGCTGATTTCCCGATGGTCCCGACCCGCCACTTCCAGCAAAGCAAGTATGCCCGGACGCGCCTGCCCCTGCCGGATACGACGCAAACCCTGCTCGACAAATATCCGGTTGTTATGGTCCAGGGGCACCACATCAGCTACCGTGCCCAGAGCCACAAGATCCAGTAATACACCCAGGTTAGGTTGCTGCGCTTCCGACATCTGCCCGGTTTCCCGAAGATGGCGGCGCAAAGCCGTCAGGACATAAAACATGACACCTACACCGGCGGTATTTTTACTTAAAAAAGGACAGCCTTCCTGATTGGGGTTAACGATGGCGTCAGCATCTGGCAGGGTTTTCCCCGGCAGGTGATGATCCGTCACCACGACTTTTATTCCCAGGGACTTGGCCACCCTGACCCCGTCGACAGCTGCAATCCCGTTGTCCACGGTAATTAGAAGGTCTGGCAGGCTACCCTCTTCCTTCAACCGCTCGATGATCCCCGGAGTCAGGCCGTAGCCGTCAGAAAACCGGCTGGGGACCCGAAAATCGATACTCTGCAAACCCAACATGGACAGACCGAGCATGGCCACCGCTGTGCTGGTAGCGCCGTCTGCATCGAAATCACCAAGAATCAGCACCCGTTGTTGCTGCCGAATGGCGTCAGCCAACATCTCGACTGCCCGGTCGATGCCGCGCAAGGTCATGGGTGAAGCAAGGTGTTTGAGGGTATAGCTGAGCTGCTCCTCCGAGGTGACCCCTCTCGCGGCATATAGCCGACGCAGGATGGCAGGCAACTGCTCACCCCAGACGGCAGACGTATCAGGCACGGTTCGCCGCAGAATTTTTTTCGGCGTCATCACTCTGTGATCAGATGGTCAGGCATGTTTCCAATGCTCCGCGATGAACTTCTGAACCGTTGCAATATCGTCATCCAGCACGGTAAATGCTTCGTCACGTTCGAACAAATCCGACAGATGTTTAGGCAGCTCTGGCTTGGCCTCCACCCCGGACTGCTTGACCGCGTCTGGAAACTTGGCAGGATGGGCCGTACCCAGAGTGACCATGGGCACACTTTTGTCTCGCCGACATTCCCTCGCCGCCTTGACCCCAATGGCAGTATGGGGGTCAAGCAAGTACTCATTCTGTTGATAAATCTCGCGGATCATCTCGCTGGTGGCCTTGTCATCAACAGCGGCACTGTCAAACAGCTTGCGTACATGCTTCCAGCGGTAATCATCGATACTGACCGGGCCTTTCTGGGCATTCTCAAGCAACGTTTTTACTGCTGCCCCGTCACGGCCGTAAAGATCAAACAGCAAACGCTCAAAGTTACTGGACACCATGATATCCATGCTGGGAGACAAGGTGTGCTCCAGCGTTTTCTGCTCGTAGCGGTTGCCACTCATGAAGCGATGCAGGATATCGTTGCGGTTGGTGGCAATCACCAGTTGGTTGATCGGCAGCCCCATCTGGCGCGCCAGATAGCCTGCGAAGATGTCACCGAAATTACCGGTGGGCACCGAGAACGAGACACTCCGGTCCGGGCCACCCAAGGCCAGGGAGGCATGGAAATAATAGACGATCTGAGCCATGATCCGCGCCCAGTTGATCGAATTGACTGCTGCCAACTGGGTCTTCCCGCCCAGGAATGACTGGTCACCAAAACTCGCTTTGACCATGCGCTGACAATCATCAAAGTTGCCGCGCACGGCGATGTTATGAATATTATCGCCTTTGACCGTGGTCATCTGGCGACGCTGTACTTCAGACACCCGTTCGTGAGGGTGGAGAATAAAAATATCCACATGCCTACAGCGCCGGCAACCCTCAATAGCGGCAGAGCCGGTATCGCCTGAAGTTGCCCCCATGATCACAACATGCTGATTGCGCTGCTCAAGGACATAGTCCAGCAGGCGGCCCAACAACTGCAGGGCAAAATCCTTGAATGCCAGCGTGGGCCCGCGAAACAGTTCAAGCACCCACTCGTTGCTGCCAATCTGCACCAACGGAGCTACCGCCCCATGGGCAAATACATCATAGGTTTCATCCAGCATGGTGTGGAAATCATCCGCCGGAATGGCATCTTCCACAAACGGATACATTACGTTGAAAGCCAGCTCGCTGTAGGGTAGGCCTCGCCAGCTGCGAATTTCTTCCAAGGTAAAATGTGGCAGCGACTCAGGCACGTAGAGCCCACCGTCGGTGGCAAGTCCGGTCAGAAGTACATCTTCAAAATCCAGCGCTGGTGCAGCACCGCGTGTACTTATATATCTCACGTTGCGTCCCTGTTAATTGAAGTTTTCAGCACGGATGCGAACCACTCGGCCTTCAATATCCGCCAGCGCTTCAAGATCTTCGATTGCCCGGTTGATCTGACGCTCCTGGACGGTGTGGGTCAGGATAATCACCGGAATCTTGCCGTCCTTCAGCTCAGACTCTTTCTGCATGATGGACTCAATATTGATGCCATGCTCACTCAGGATTGAGGCCACATTGGCCAGCACGCCTGGGCGGTCGAGCGCCTGGATACGCAAGTAGTAAGCGGACTGGATATCTTCCATCGGCAGCACTTCGAGAACGTCCATGGCTGAGGGGTCAAAACCCAGATATGGCACCCTTTGCCCGCTTTGATAAACCACGGAACGAGCGACATCGACGATGTCTGCAATAACGGCTGAGCCGGTCGCTTCAGCGCCTGCACCCGGACCGTAATACATCGTCTGGCCAACCGCATCACCGTCTACAAGGATGGCGTTGAGTACGCCGTCAACCTGAGCAATAAGGTGGCTGCGGGGCACCAGGGTAGGATGAACACGCAACTCGATACCGTTCTCCCGACGACGGGCAATCCCCAGATGCTTGATGCGGTAGCCCAGCAACTCGGCGTGAGTGATGTCGTAGGGTGTAATCTCTGAAATTCCTTCGGTATAGGCGCGCTCAAACTGCAGCGGCACACCAAAACCGGTAGACGCCAGGATTGTCAGCTTGTGCGCTGCGTCGATACCTTCGACATCAAACGTCGGGTCGGCTTCGGCGTAACCGAGATCCTGGGCTTCCTTCAACACTTCGGCAAATCCACGGCCAGCACGCATTTCGGTCAGAATGTAGTTGGCGGTGCCGTTAATGATCCCCGCGATCCAGTCAATCCGGTTGGCCGCCATCCCTTCGCGAATCGCCTTGATCACCGGAATACCACCCGCAACACCGGCCTCGAAGGCAACGATCACGCCTTTCTCTTCCGCTGCCTCAAAAATCTCATTGCCGTGCACTGCAATCAGCGCCTTGTTGGCGGTTACCACGTGCTTGCCATTCTTGATCGCAGTCATGACCAGCTCTTTCGCGGTCTCATAGCCGCCAATCAACTCAACCACTATGTCGATGTCAGGGTCACTTACGACATCAAAAACGTTGGTACTGAACGGAATATCGCCCAGTTCAATGTCTTCTCGGGGTGTTCGGGTAGCCACGCGGGCAATTCGGATATTACATCCGGCACGCCCGGCAATCAGGCTGGCATTACGAGTCAGTACATTAAACGTACCGCCGCCCACCGTTCCCAATCCGCAGATTCCGACCCTGACTTCTTTCAAGCTGACACCTCTTTTCTTATGAATGACCGAGCGCGGGCATAGTATAACGTTTCACAGGTTTCATAAAACCGCTGAGGCGTTAAAGCAGCCCTAAATTCTCGGCAAGCTTTTCCGCTGGCACGTAGCCACGAACCATGTTGCCATCTTGGAGCACGATGGCCGGCGTGCCCGTTACACCAATTTTACTGCCGAGTTCAAACTGTGCCCTGACCGGGTTTTCGCAGGTCTTTGCAGCAACCTGTCGGCCCTGCTTTGCGGCAGTCATCGCATCAGCCTGCTCGTCCGAGCACCAGACCGACTCATACTTCCTGAATGATGCTGTGCCCGGCCCCGACCGGGGAAACCCATAGTAGTCGACCGTAATACCCAGCTTGTTAATTTTGGGCATTTCGTCGTGAAGCTTGCGGCAATAGGGACAGTCGATATCGGTAAAAACTGAAACAACTGCTTTTTCTTCACCCTCTGCCGGGAACCGGATGGCCCCGCTGTTGCCGAATGCTTCCAACACCTTGGCACGGCGTGTCGCGCGACGAGTTTCCGTTACGTTGGCGATCCCCGAGTCAGTCACCTGGAGCAGATCACCGGTCAAAAGAAAATCTCCGTTTTCGGTGGCGTAGACCGTTTCACCGGTGCTGGTCTCTACCTCATACAAACCCGGTGCGTCGGACTTAGTCACATTGGCAACCGAGAGCCCGGGAATATTTTTCGTCAAGCGGTCAGAAATGGCTTTTTCATTCTCATCAGCCACTGCAAAGGTGCCCGACAAACTCAACACCACTGCGGCCAGTGCAGACAGCCATATACTGGGGTACTTGTTTTGATTGCTCATACCGTATCCTGTAATCCGTTGATAGTAGTGATCGCGACAGGCTGGCCAACATCATTACAATGCAGCCCACAAGAACGTTCCGACCGATGACGATGGTAAAAGTTCAGTGTACCAATTCGTCTCTGCCCACGCTCATGCTTCTCCCCTCGCTAACCGATGATCAACCCCTGGGATGATGAGATTGATGCAGCGCCTGCAAACGCTGGCGAGCAACATGGGTGTAAATCTGAGTAGTGGACAGATCCGAATGCCCCAGCAGCATCTGCACCACCCGCAAATCCGCGCCGTGATTCAACAAGTGTGTCGCAAACGCGTGGCGCAACGTATGTGGTGACAAATGCTTGGTTATACCCGCTCGCCGAGTGTAATGTTTGATGCGATACCAGAATGTTTGCCGCGTCATGGATTGGGCCCTGTTACCGGGAAATAACGCGTCCGAGGGCTTACCCTTCAAAAGCTCATTGCGCGCCGAGCGCATGTACTGCAAAAGCCAGTCAACAGCCTCCTCTCCAAGGGGAACCAGCCGCTCTTTATTGCCCTTCCCGATGATCCGGACCACACCCTGTCGGAGATTCACCTGATCCACCCTGAGCTCAACCAACTCGGAAACCCGTAGGCCGCAACCATAGAGAATTTCCAGCATCGCCCGGTCTCTCAGCTCCAGCGGAACTCCAGTGTCCGGCTCTTGGAGCAGGTTATCGACATCTTCTTCTGAAAGACTATCCGGCAAACGCCTTGGCAGACGAGGACTATCAATACGAAGGGTCGGATCCTCCCGGATAACGCCTTCTCTTAACAGATAACGATAAAAGCGCCGGATACCCGACAGTCGACGGGCAGCAGTGGAAGTTTTTTGGCCCTCCGCCAGGCCCCGGGAAATCCAGTCCAGTAAATCCATCCGACTGACTTTAACAAGCCCGCCACTCCCGGCGCGCCCAGATACCCATCGAGCCAGCTGGGTCAAATCACTACGGTAAGCCGAGCGGGTTTTTTCACCCAGACCATCCTCTAGCCAGAGGGCATCGACAAAACGTGCGATCAATTGCTCATCATCGGAACCAAGGCCATTGGCTTTCATCGCAGGAACCACTCTTGCCAGAAACAAAAAAGGCAGCCAGTTGGCTGCCTTTTCGTCCGCTCTCAAAAAACCTGAGTGACAGTCGCCCGGAGGCGGGCAATCAACCCAGCTTTTCTTTGATGCGCGCTGCCTTACCAGACAGATCACGGAGGTAGTACAGCTTCGCCTGGCGAACT
>JBDNIR010000506.1:0-2774 GCA_041688195.1 Marinobacter sp. | reverse complement strand
CGCAAGGTAAAGGCTGAGCCGGGCATCACGCAATACTTCGTTTTCGATCAGAACTTTATGGGCATTGTAGTAAGTGTGAAACTGCGCCGCGAGCTCACGCAAATAGTGAGTGATATGGTGAGGCTCTCGCTGTGTGGCCGCGTTTGCAATCAGTTCAGGGTACCTGGCGAGCTGGTTGGCGAGCTCCTTTTCTTCATTCAGGGTTAACAGTGACAGGTCACCCCGACACTCATTCAGGCCCCGGGTAACACCGCTTTCTGCCAGCTTCCGCAGCACGCTGCAAATGCGGGCGTGAGCATATTGGACGTAATAAACCGGGTTTTCATTGGTCTGGGAGCGCGCCAGATCAATATCGAAGGTCAATTGTGAATCGACGCGCCGGGCGGCCAGGAAAAACCGGGTTGCATCCCGCCCGACTTCGTCAATCAGGTCACGCAGGGTGACGTAACTACCCGCGCGCTTTGATAGCTTCACTTCTTCGCCGGAGCGGGTCACCATGACCATCTGATGTAGCACATAGTCTGGCCAGCCCGCCGGAATGCCAGCGTTCAAAGCTTGCAAGCCTGCCCGAACCCTGGTGACGGTCGAGTGGTGATCCGCACCCTGTTCGTTAATGACAGTACTGAATCCGCGCTGCCACTTATCAAAATGGTAGGCAACATCAGGCAGGAAGTAGGTGTAGTTACCATCTTTCTTGCGCATGACGCGGTCTTTATCGTCACCGAATTCGGTGGTTTTCAGCCAAGTTGCACCATCATGTTCGTAGGTGTAGCCATTCTCCGTAAGTTGTTTGACCGTCGCTTCGACTTTACCGGACTCGTACAGTGAAGATTCCAGGAAGTAGACATCAAACTCGACACCGAAGGCCTTCAGGTCCAGATCCTGCTCACGGCGCAGGTAGGCCACTGCGAATTCGCGAATGGATTCAAGATCGTCCGGGTCAGCGTTGCCGGTAACCTTGCGATCGTCGGCCAGCACCGTCTCTGACGCCATGTAGGCCTTGGCGAGGTCGGCAATATATTTGCCACGGTAGCCATCCGCTGGCCAGTGCTCCTCCTCCGGCGTGATGCCCTTGATGCGCGCCTGGGACGAGAGAGCCAGGTTGTTGATCTGGACACCGGCGTCGTTGTAATAAAACTCCCGGGTGACGTTATAGCCATTCGCCTCCAGCAGGCGGCACAGGCAATCGCCGATGGCCGCGCCCCGGCCATGGCCAACGTGAAGAGGGCCGGTGGGGTTAGCAGATACAAACTCGACCTGGACTTTTTCACCTTTGCCCGAGTTATTACGACCAAACAGCCCGGCCTGTTCCAGGATGGTGTTCACCACCTCAAAAGCACTGGCTGTGCTCATAAAAAAGTTGATAAAACCCGGACCTGCAATTTCTACTTTCTCAATGGCCGCGCTCTTCGGTAATGCTGCTACGAGGGCTTCTGCAAGCTTGCGAGGCGGTTGTTTTGCCGCCTTGGCAGCCACCAGCGCAATATTACATGCGTAATCGCCATGGGACTTGTCTTTGGTATTGTCCACAGTTGGGGTAAAGGACTGTTCAGAGGGCAGGGCGCCCTCTGATTGCAGTGTGGCCAGAGCGGACTCAAGCAGTTGGGTGACGGTCTCTTTCATGCTGTTTGGCGGCTCGGTTGTCGGGTATTTGGGGATAGCGCTATCCCGTCAGAAATCCGGGGGCGCTATTATCGCGGAAAGGGCAGGGGGACTCAACGTATGATCCGTTCGCTGCGGGACTAACCGGTTTCCAATGGGTCAACATCAATCTGCCAGCGAAGAGGGCCCTTGCGTTTTTGCTGGTCGAGATGCTGGCACAGGATTTTCAGAGCCTGGTTGAGACGGGCTCTGCTGTCACAAAGCAGCACCAACTGGGCGCGATACCGGTCGGCGCGGCGGGCGATGATGGCAGGCAGAGGCCCCCATAAGTCAATCTGATTGTCGTTGATCTGACGCTTGGCCTGATCGAGAAACCCGATGCTGTCCTCCATGGTGGCACTCTCCGCCCGTAATATGGCCATGGAACGAAAAGGGGGAAAGCCGCCGGCTGAGCGTTCCGCAAGCAGGTCTTCGGCCAGCGGCAGATAATGGCCGCTCGCGAGCTTTCGGAGCATCGGGTGGTCGCTGTGACAGGTCTGAATGATCACCTGCCCCGGGACGTCGCCCCGGCCAGCACGTCCACTGACCTGCAGCAGTGTCTGCACCAGCTGTTCCGGTGCTCTGAAATCGACGCTGAACAAACCGCCATCCGCATTGATGGCAACGACCAGGGTTACCTTGGGGAAATCGTGGCCTTTGGCCAACATCTGGGTGCCCACCAGAATACAGGGGCGGCCAGTATTTACGGCAGACAGAATGGATTGAATACTGCCTTTGCGCTGAGTGCTGTCCCGGTCGACCCGGATAACCGGTGTGTCGGGGAATTGCTGCATCAGAATGTCTTCCGTGCGCTCAGTACCCTGTCCCACAGGTTTGAAGGCCTCGCTCTTGCAGGCCGGACAATGATCACTTGCTGCGGTCTGGTAATCGCAATGGTGACAACGCATGGCGCGGTCTTTGCGGTGGTAGGTCAGACGGGTGTCACAGCGAGGGCACTCGACCATGTGGCCGCAATCGAAACACATCATCACGGGCGCAAAACCACGCCGGTTTACAAACACCAATGCCTGTTGGCCTCTTTCGAGGCAATCCCGGATCGCCTGCAATGTTGGCGCTGCCATGCCGCCCTCCAGGGGGCGACTGCGAATGTCGAGGAGTTTTATCGTTGGCGG
>JBDNIR010000505.1:0-2773 GCA_041688195.1 Marinobacter sp. | reverse complement strand
CCTGAGCCAGCCTGGCGCGAAACCATGGACTGGCTGACAGAGCGCTCATTGAAATCATACCGGGATTTGGTGCGGGACAACCCGGACTTTGTACCCTATTTCCGTCAAGCCACGCCTGAGCAGGCACTGGGGAAACTGGCCCTGGGCAGTCGTCCTGCCCGCCGCCAAGTCGGCGATGGTATTGAAAGCCTGCGGGCGATTCCCTGGATATTCGCCTGGACGCAGATGCGCCTGATGTTGCCAAGCTGGCTTGGCAGTGATGTGGCGCTGAGGGAAGCCACAGATTCAGGACGCATGGATATGCTTCGCGAGATGCGCGAACGATGGCCGTTTTTCCAGACCTACGTTGATATGCTGGAGATGGTACTCGCCAAAGCAGATCTGCGAATTGCCAGCTATTATGAGCAAACGCTTGTAGAGTCGTCGTTGCTGCCGCTCGGTGAGGAGCTCAGAAACCGGCTATTGATCTGTATTGAGCAGGTAAAGTCATTGAAGCAGCAAACCTCTCTGCTCCAGGCTGAACCGGTATTCGCCCATTCTATGAAAGTGCGTAATCCTTACACGGATCCGCTGCATTACCTGCAGGCGGAGTTGCTGAAACGGGATCGGGAAAATGAGGGCTCCGGGCAAGTGCCCGAACTGGTAGAGAGGGCACTGAAAGTGACCATGGCCGGTATCGCCGCAGGGATGCGGAATACGGGTTAAGTTACTGCCTGGGTTCGCTGTAAATCTGTTTTTTACACAAGGAGAGCTGTGTGGCCCTGGCTGCCCGACTTGAACAGTACCTGAATCGCAAGGGTGTAGTCTGCCAGACTCTCGCTCTGAACCCACTGCCGACGTTCGATG
The DNA here is from genome assembly GCA_041688195.1 of Marinobacter sp. GTDB lineage: Bacteria > Pseudomonadota > Gammaproteobacteria > Pseudomonadales > Oleiphilaceae > Marinobacter. The sequence goes on along the minus strand of JBDNIR010000505.1, from coordinate 1,927 downwards.
CGGTTGTCCTGGCGTGCGGCCAGCCCCAGAGCCGGGTGCTGAAGGCAACGCTGCTGATTGACCTTAAAGGTGTGCTGATGGCAGTCCATTCGTATGACAGTACGTTGGACATTGATGCTCTCAACACTCTGGTTGACCGTCGTCTTCAGCCCCTCACCAACAAGCAGACAGAGCGTCTGTTTGCCGACTGTCGGCCCGGGTTCCACCCTCCCATAGGCGCGGCCTACGATGTCCCGGTTATTGTCGACGAGTCGGTGTTTGAGCTGGCGAACACAGCCATGGCCTGTGGTGCTGACGACGCGATTATTGTTATGGACGGGAAGGCCTTGCGCTCCGCCCTGTCTGGCGCCGGTAAGGGCCGCATTGTTATTCGCGGGGGTGAAGGAGGTGACAGACGGGCTAAAATTACGCTGGATGAAGTGGCTCTGCAGTTGCAGAAACTTTACCGGTTGCCGCCAATGCCGGCTCTTGCGCTGCGGATACTAAGGTTAACGTCCAACAGTGAAGCCACCGCGCGGGAGCTGTCCGATCTGATTGAGTTTGATCCCAGTCTGACCGCCCAGATCATGAGGTATGCCCGTTCCGCCCTGTTTAACTATCCCGGGCAGATCGATTCAGTGCAGGATGCCGTGGCTCGGGTACTCGGCTTTGACCGGGTGGCTCACATTGCTCTCGGGATTGCCTCGGTGCGTGCTTTTGATGTCCCCCGCAAGGGCATGCTGGGGATGGATGAATTCTGGCGCCACTCGCTTTACTGCGCTTTTCTGTGCCAACAAATGGCGCCCAGGGTTCATGCCGACAAGGGCCTGGCGTACCTTTGCGGTTTACTCCACAACTTTGGTTTGTTGCTTATCGGTCATTTGTTCCCGTCAGAATTTGAGCAACTTAACAGCTTTCGGGAAGCAAACCCGGACCACAGCATGCAATCGCTGGAACAGCAGGTTTTTGGCGGCGGTAATGGGCAGGAGCTTCTTGTCATCGGGCATGGCGCGATTGGAGGTATCCTGCACAAACTCTGGCAGCTACCCGATGCGGTGGTTAAGTCTGCAGGTGTTCACCAGCGCCCGGATTACCATGGCGAACATGAGCAATTTGTATTAATGGTGCAGTTGGCCAATGGTTTGTTGAAAGAGAACGGTATCGGCGACGAGTTCAATCCTGATAATCTGGCCAGGCTGTCCCAGCGTCTTGGCCTGATAGAAAGTGATCTGGAAAGCTTCAGAGCAGCGGTGTCAGCGGTTTCCCCGGACCTTGATGCGCTCGCAAGGTCGTTGGCAAACTGATTACCTGCTTTAGGCGCCTCGACCTGCGACCGAGGTCGACTTTCTCTTGCCGGCCCGACTTCGTATAATGCGCGATCATAAAAATCAAGAGTTATTCGTTAATCGGAAGCAGAACCACTATGAGAATAATTATGCTAGGCGCACCTGGCGCAGGTAAGGGCACGCAAGCCCAGTTTATTACCGAGCGCTTCGCCATCCCGCAAATCTCAACCGGGGATATGCTTCGGGCCGCCGTTAAGGCAGGTTCTGAGCTCGGTTTGCAGGTGAAGGAAGTCATGGCGACCGGCGGGCTGGTCTCGGATGGAATCATCATTGCTCTGATCGAAGAACGCGTAAAGCAGGAAGATTGCAAGAATGGCTTCCTGCTTGACGGATTTCCTCGCACGATTCCTCAGGCCGAAGCACTGAAAGACCAGGGTATCGTGATCGATTACGTGGTTGAGATCGCCGTAGAGGATGAAGAGATCGTTCATCGGTTATCCGGCCGTAGGGTCCACGAAGGCAGTGGCCGGATTTACCATGAGAAATACGATCCCCCGAAGGCGGCTGGCAAAGACGACGTGACTGGCGCGCCGCTGATCCAGCGTGCGGATGATCAGGAAGAAACCATTCGCAAGCGGCTGGAAATCTATCATTCCCAGACT
>JBDNIR010000504.1:0-4223 GCA_041688195.1 Marinobacter sp. | reverse complement strand
CTCGCCTTCGCTCAACGTGTTCTTTGCATCTGAACCATCCGCCCGAACCAGCTTGTAGTAACGATCACCACTCGTGCTAGCAAGAGAAAACCCATGAAATCCGAATGACTTTAATAATGCATTGATCTCGTCAACTGTCGGCTGAATACTGGTGGTTTGCTTCTCCAGCCCCCGGATCTTCTGTTCCTTCTCATTTATCTCCTTGTCTTTAGTTGCAATTTGCCCACTCAGCGACCCAATTGCGGAATCGAGTCCACTTTTCCTTTTGTTATAGTCCGCCAGATCAGATTTCATTTCCGCCAGAATAAATTGCCACGACTGTGCCGTTAAAGTCCGATGCTCTTGAGTAATATTATCAACTGTGGCGTTATGCTCAGAAATTGCAGCATTAGCTTGATCAATTAACGACTTAATCGCTATGAGTACATTGGCAGTAGTTTTCATCTCCACAACCTGACTTGGCTCCTTCTTTTTACTCGCAAGTATTTGGAGGTTGCCGGCAATCACGGAATCTAATAACTGTTTTTCTAACTTCAATTTATCGATATCAAGAAAACGAGAAGGGCTGGAAATAATTGATGCAACAGATTCCTGGAGTCGGACAGAATCCGTTTCGTAACTGACTTCCAAGGCACTGATCACCTGACTATCCGCCTCAAAGGTTTCGTCAAAGTACTCGGCCAAACTCTTCGCAAAATCATCTTCTGTATCTTGCTGGCAGAAGGGACAGACACCTTCATTCACATCATAAAACCTGCGGCCTTGGCGCACCCAGTCGCTATTACCCAATTTATTAATCATGCCCGCAATATCGACATCTGCCTTGCCAAGAATTCGCCTTCCGAGCACAGAATTAGTTTCAGGTGCTATCAAGCTTTTCACATTGATGGACGTGACCAAGGCCTCCCTGCTCGGAGTCTTGTCGAATACCGTCTCAGCGCGTCTTTCCAGAGCAGCTAGCGGAACTAATGCTGCAGTATTAGTGACCGATTCCTGAAGCACTCTACTTTTGAATTTGTCAGCACTATTACGACAGCCTTCAAATGCGCCTTTCAGATTGGCATCGTATCGTTGCTTTTGCTCCCAGCATTTGTGTTTAAACGAATCATCAAGCGTCTTCAGATCCCCATTCTTACCGCTTGATTCATTACCACCATTCAAGGTCTTTCGCAAGCCTTGTCTCTGATCTTCCAGCGCTTCCAGCTCTGATTTTGACGCTGTAATTTTCTCTAGAGTTTCAACCTGTTCCTCACCCAGAGTAAACACCCCCTTGATGTCCCCCGACTGATTGAAGTTGGCGTCAACGAAGTCACTGTTGTAAACCATCGCTTGCAGCTTGGTGCCATCCTTCCAGAGTATCTGGCAATGCTGATGCCCATCAGCTTCTGCGATCACCCGGCTGATCGTGGTTTTCCCCGAACCATTTGAACCAAATATAAAGTTTAACTTCGATAGCCCATTCAGCACCTCCGATTGGTTACCGTAGGTTGCCACTTGGGAAATAGACAGGGATTCAATCATCTCTAACTTCCTTGTTTCGAGGTTTTGCCAGCTTTTTATTGGTCGTCTTGCTAGTGCTAACGGCATGTGTGGCATTTTCTGACTGAACACGGGCAAGCAGGGCGCTGGCGGGTTCGTCGTTTGGGTCTTGCGGGACGAGTTTGCCGGAGAAAGCTTTTTTCAGGATGGATTGGCGGAGGGTGTCAGACCTCTTCAGTTGATTCTTAATCTCTTGGACCATTTTCCCTATATGCTGAAGCTTTGACTCGACAGTCTCGACAATTACCTTCTGCTCCTGCACTGAAGGCAGGCAGATATGAAGTGCCCTTATCTCAGGAAAATAAATTGTGGTATGTGTGGTGCCCTTTCCAAAACGCCTAATCTCGTTGCCTTCTGCCATCAACGCATACATAAGAAATTTTGGATCTAATGCTTCCGTGCAAGACCAAGTCGCAAAATCTTGGCTGGTCGCCATGGGCTTGCCCATGATGGTCACATACCCAACCGATGCTGTTCTTGAAAGGCAAACCGTGTCAGTGGACAAGATTCTTGCGGATGAGTTTTCCAGCCCAAGTTTGGTCGCTTTTTGTAATGTGTCTTGAATAACTAGGCCGTGATGGTGCCTGGCATCTACAATTCCGATCCAGTATTGATCGCCGTCCCAATACTCTGGATGCTTCCTGCTTGGTGTGTGGCCTGTCTCTTGCCGTGCTATTCGCAAAAGCGGTGTCCAGAGCCACCCATTAGGTGCTTTTTTAGTTGGATTGTTGACGGATAGAGCCGCTATTCCTTCAATGATTTCTACGCTTGCTTTCCTGCCCCCGCGGGGTTGTTTTGGCGCAGAGATGCGGGCGAGGAGTTGTTGAGGTGTTTCCAGTTTGTCGTTGTTTTCTTCGCGCCATTGGGCGGTGAGCTTGCCTTCGAAGGCGTGTTTGAGCATGGCCTGGCGGTAGACTTTGAGTTGTTCGCGGGCGGTTTTCAGGGATTCGATGCCTTTGTCCAGTTCGGAGAACAGGGTTTCGATTTTGGCGACGATGCGGTGTTGTTCGTTGAGGGGTGGCAACGAAATGCTCAGCCGATAGGCATCATCTCTGTTAAGCCCCGGAATAGCTGTTGAGGTTTCAAATTGATTGAGCCTCAAGTTCTTCAAAAGGTAGTAAGCAAACTTTACATCTACGCCGACATTAATGTTAATAAAGTAAGTCGTATCTATCGGCCAGCAATTATCTAGACAAAGATGGACTGCACCAGCTGCACCCTTTCTACCCACAATAACTTTGGGCCCTTCAACAATAAAGTCATCGTGATATCCAACTATCCCGCTGGAACCGTAGACAGGAAATGGCCCTTGCTCATTCCTGGAGTTCTTAACCAGTCCTTTGCCATACGAAAACTCTAAAATCGTTCCGACCGATGTTCTTAGCCAACCTTCAGGTAACTGCTCACTCACGCCACCAACTCCCGATTCAATTCCTCAATCACGTCATCCATCCCATCGCCAAATAACTGATACATCCTGCCCATCCCCCCCTTGCTATCAAACGGTGCCATTTCCAGGTCATCGCGTTCGATATGGAAAGAGCTGATGATGTGGTCGCGGACCATTTGTAGCCAGGCCATTTGTTCCTCGTTGAATTTTTCACCGGCGCCGCTGTGGTGTTGCATGATCCAGCTCTGGAAGTTGCGGCGCACGGTGGCTGCGTAGGTGGAAAGGGTGCTGTCCAGCCCGGTGACGCGGCGGATCAGGGCGACCAGTGCGGTTAAATCACCGATGGGGCTGTCGCCTTTGTAGTTGTCCAGGTGGGCGTAGGCATGCCAAACGCGCAGTGGGGCCAGCTTGGGGCGGTCGCTACGCAGGCGTTCGAGCAGTTCGCGGATCATCTGGTAGGTGATGTCGCTGCGACGGGCCGGGGTCTGGAAATAAATGCTCAGGGCCTCGATGTCGTCGCGGTGTTCTTGCAGGTAGTCGGCAAATTCCTGGGTGAGGGCTTTGGCGTTGTCTTCGGTGTCGCCTTCCCACTCTGCAGTGATAACACTGTCCAGGTCGTCGTGGACGAGGGTTTGTTCTTTATCGCGGCGGATGCTGTCGATCAGTTCCACCAGCTCACCGTTAAATACGTTGGCGGCCTGGCCGACCAGTTGTTCGCGGGCCTGATCGCGGGCGCTGTCACCGGGGTTGGTGCCTTCTGGTTGCCCGGCGAGGGTCAGGGCTGTTTGCTCGATGGTGTCCGGGTTGATGGCGTTGAAGAGTTCGCCAACAATCAACAGCAACGGTTTGCCGCCGGCTTTTTCACTGATGCGGGCGCGCTCCTTGTCGTCCAGTTGCTTGTCGAGCCGCGCCAGGCGGCCGGCTAGTGAGCTGACGGTATCTTCGTCGTGCTGGCCCATCATCACGCCCATGGCGAGATTCTTCAGCGACACGCCAGGTTTGGTGATCAGCGGCTGGCTTGCGGTTTTCAGGGATTTGGTCACGCCGATGGCATCGACAATCACGTAATGGGTTTTGGCCGTCGTGGCGGAGGGCGTGACCTTTTTCAGGCTGTCGGCATCCAGGGTGCGAGTACCTCGGCCTTTCATCTGTTCAAAGTAGTTGCGGCTTTTGACGTCGCGCATGAACAGCAAGCATTCCAGTGGTTTGACGTCAGTGCCGGTGGCAATCATGTCTACGGTGACGGCAATGCGCGGGTAGTAATCGTTGCGAAACTGGGCGAGCACAGATTTCG
>JBDNIR010000503.1:0-3391 GCA_041688195.1 Marinobacter sp. | reverse complement strand
GTAGCCCAGCACCACGGGGATCACAAATATCAAGCCACCCAGCAGGAACAGCTGCGACTCATAGGCCGACGCGGCGTCCCAGATGGTGTATTCAGGCGGCACCACATAGGGCCAGCGGCTTACCAGCAGACCAAGGTAGGTAAAGATAAACAGGCCCATCGTGGCTACAAAGGGCATGCCCTCATCGCGCTTACGCACTGAACGAAATATTTGAAAGGCACAGGCCAGGGCCAGTGCCGGTAGGATCCAGATGACCTTGATGGCAGAGAACCAGCGGTCCCGAACCATGTCATCGATAAACGGCGTCCAGATACTTACCAAGGCGAACACCAGAAGCACGGCAGCCAACAAAGGCAGGGTGATGCGATAGGCCCAGTCCTGAATGTAGCCTTCGGACTTCATGATCAGCCAGGTGGCACCCAGCAGTGCGTAGCCTGCCATCAGGCCGAACCCTGTCAATACGGTGAACGGCGTTAGCCAGTCCAGAGCACCACCTACATATACGCGGTTAGCGGTCTCAAAACCCTGAATGTAAGCGCCGACCACGACACCCTGGGCGAACGCAGCGACTGTTGAGCCACCCGCGAACGCCCAGTCCCAGAGATATCGCGATGTATTCGCCTTGAAGCGAAATTCAAACGCCACGCCCCGGAAAATCAGCCCGGCCAGCATCAGGAAGACCCCGATGTACAGCGCTGGCAGCACGATGGAATACACCAACGGGAAGGCTGCCAACAAGCCAGCGCCACCAAGCACAAGCCAGGTCTCGTTACCGTCCCAGACCGGGGCCACAGAGTTCATCATCACGTCCCTGGCGGTATCGTCCGGGGCAAATGGGAACAGAATGCCAAGGCCGAGATCAAAACCGTCCATCAGAACATACATTATGATGCCAAAGCCGATAATGAATGCCCAGATCAATATGAGTTCAGATACCCACATTTTACGATCCTCCCTGATTAGTTGGCGTACCGAACTTGCCTATCTTCATGCCCGGCTTGTTGTACTCGAAGGGAACATGGGTGGCTGATAACGGTCGCATGGGCCGGTCGCGGTCATACTCGTCCTCGACTTCTTGATCTTCAAGGCCGACATAGAGCACCCGCAGCAGGTAATAAATGCCCGCACTGAAAACCAGGGCATAAACCACCACATACCCGATCAAGCTGAACAGTGCCATCCCGCCCGTGAGGGACGGAGTCAGGCCCTGTGCATGAGTCATCATGCCGTAGACTAGCCAGGGCGCACGACCACTTTCGGTGACGACCCAACCCGCAAGCACCGCAAGAAAAGGCGTGATGCTCATAAATCGAAGCCCCTGCAGGAACCAGCGTGCTTTCCAGAGTCGCCCTTTAAACCTCAGCAATAGCCCTGTCACGGCAACGGCAATCATCAACAGACCAAGGCCAACCATTATGCGGAATGCCCAGAATACTATGACGACCGGTGGTTGCTTATCCTCTGCTACCTCATTCAAACCCGGCACTTCACCGTTGATATCATGAGTGAGGATCAGGCTCGCGAGGCCGGGTATACCCACTTCATAGTGATTGGACTGGGTGTCGTTATCCGGAATAGCGAACAATAATAAAGGCACCCGAGTGCTGGTTTCCCAGTTACCTTCCATCGCAGCGACTTTCATGGGCTGGTGTTCCAGTGTATTAAGGCCGTGGAAATCCCCGAGTACGGCCTGAGCGGGCGCGATGATAAGCAGCAGCCAGAGACAGATAGACAGTGCTTTCCGGTTGGCTTCAACCTCACGGCCAAGTAACAGGTACCATGCACTCACCCCGGCCACCACAAAGGCGCCGGTCAGGAAGGAAGCCAGGCCCATATGAGCAAAACGATAGGGGAAGGACGGGTTGAAAATGGCCTCGGTCCAGGACACCACGTGGAAAATCCCGTCTCGAAGTTCCACACCCGCAGGCGTATGCAGCCAGCTGTTGGCAGACAGAATCCAGAACGAGGAGATAAACGTGCCAACAGCCACCATGATCGCGGCCAGTAAGTGCACGCCTTTAGGCACTTTGTCGCGCCCGAACAGCAAAACCCCGAGGAACGCGGCTTCCAGAAAGAAGGCGGTGACCACCTCATAACTCAGCATCGGCCCCAGGAAATTCGCCGAGGCCTGGGAGAAATTGCTCCAGTTGGTGCCAAACTGGAATGACATAACGATGCCGGAAACAACCCCCATACCAAAGACCACCGCAAACACCTTGGTCCAAAAAACCGACAGACGCAGCCAGACAGGGTTATCGGTTTTGAAAGCCAGCGCTTCAAGAAACGCAATAAATGACGCCAGACCGATGGTAAACACCGGAAAGATCGCGTGGAAAGAGACAACAAAAGCAAATTGAATACGCGACAATATAAGGGGGTCAATATCCACTTTAGCCTCCGGTAACCTGTTAAATTAAACAAACAACAGTGTGTGTGTGCCTGACTGGCAAGGCCCCTATCGCTTTTTGTAGTTTGTTATGATCGGTAGCTAATCTGCAATGATGTAGATCAAGAGATGGATATTGCTTATTTGTTAGTAACTTACATTCACCCGTTTAGTTCGCTTCTTACATCTGGATTATAGGTAACCTTATGGGCTTTTACGACAACAACATTCTGCCTCACCTGATCGACAAAGCCTGTTCCGTCGGCCAAATCATGAAACTGCGCCAGCAGGTCGTGCCGCGCGCCACCGGTGTAGTGCTTGAGGTGGGCATGGGGTCGGGTGTGAACCTGGCTTTTTATAACCCAGACAACGTCAGCCTGGTATACGGTCTGGAACCGTCCGAAGGCATGCGCCGAAAAGCCCAGGCCAATCTGGCGAAGTCACCGGTCACGGTGGAGTGGGTGGATTTGCCCGGAGAGGAGATTCCACTGCCCGATGCCTCCGTGGACACCATTTTGCTGACGTTCACCCTCTGCACAATTCCCAACTGGTACAAGGCACTGGGCCAGATGATGCGAGTGCTCCGGCCCGACGGCCAGTTATTGTTCTGCGAGCACGGCCGCTCACCGGACAGCGGCGTCGAAAAATGGCAAAATCGCATCACCCCGACCTGGAAAAAAATAGCCGGAGGCTGTCACCTCAACCGACCCATCGCCGAATACCTTCTACAGGCTGGTTTTGAGATCAAAGAACTGAACAACCTGTACGTACCCAAAACCCCAAAAGTGGTGGGTTACATTTATCACGGTGTGGCCGTAAAGCCGGCCCAGTGAAGAAAAACAGCCAAGGGCACATCGGGAATTGCGTTCAAAGGCACGGCCTTATACAATCCCGACCCTCTTCACAAAGATCCTCCTGCCCGGATGGTGAAATTGGTAGACACAAGGGACTTAAAATCCCTCGGCCGTTAGGCTGTGCCGGTTCAAGTCCGGCTCCGGGCACCAT
>JBDNIR010000502.1:0-4126 GCA_041688195.1 Marinobacter sp. | reverse complement strand
GCCGCCTTCAACAGTCGTCGCTTGCGCTATAACTGCACCTATCCCGCCGGTGAGGGACGTTTTTATTGGTTATCACACCAGTGGGTGAATCTCAGCCAGCCGGAAGACTAAGGAGCCTCCGCCCTGAAGCCCTTGCGATTTGTGTATAGATTGTCATGTGGTTTACCTTTTAAACGTGCCTTATTTGCCATAACTAATTAAAAGGTGAGCTATGCTGAATAGGCACGAAAAGCATAGCTACTCAGTCAAATTCCCGAATAAGGAGCAATACCATGGCAGAACAGGATGTAGATAAGCTTCGTAACGAGGTCACTCAATTGCGCGAAGATATGCGCTCCATCACTGAAACCCTCAAAACTATCGCGGCAGAACGGAGCGAAAAAGGCTACGACAAAGTCAAAGAAGGTATTGATCATGCCCGGGGTAACGCACGGCAAGCCGGTAAAGCGGTGGAAGCACAAATCGAGGAAAAGCCATTTAGCAGCGTATTGCTAACCTTCATCATAGGCCTGATCACCGGTCTTCTAGTGCAATCACGCCGCTAAGGTAAGCCATGATGCGTGAAACTCTGGTACAGGCCATGCTGTCTGTAGCGCTACTCTGCTTCTCGATTCTGGTAGGTTTCGTGGGGCTGGGCTTTTTGGTAGCAGGCCTCTACCTGACCCTGCAGCTGTGGTACGCCCCGGCGGCGGCGGCCGCATTGACGGGTTTGGCTTTACTCGTTCTGGCCTTGCTGTTGTTGCTGGTCTGTCGTGCCATCATGACACCCCGTCGGTCGCCTCAACGCTCAGCTGAGGCGCCAACGGACGACCTGACGGGTCTGTTGAAGGATGCCGCTGCGATGAAGGACGCCTCAAAGCGCCTGGAGCGGATACTCAAAAATAACTTCCCTCTGGTCGCTGGCGGCGCCTTCGCAACGGGGTTTCTACTCGGGGTAAATCCTGAGGCCCGTCACTCCCTCGGTAAGGTGCTTTCTGATGTAGGCTCGGACGGCCTCGATATATTCATGAAAAGCCAGTCCGGACCCGACTCCCGCAGTGACAGGTCAGAACGTTAAGAGCTGTTTTAGCCCGTAAGTTTAAACTTGTGGGCTATATTTCCCCCGCCTGGCTGATCCGGCTCAAGGGTCAGCTTGTGGGCATCGGGCAACTAATCCGGGGTTGGAAAAAATCCGCACGGATTGCACTACGGTTGGTCATCGGTAAGCCCCTGATGTGGTTCGAAGGCCTGGCAAATATTCATAAATTCTGCCGCGTCCAGCGAGGCGCCGCCTACTAAAGCGCCGTTAACATCCACTTGATGTGCCAGCGTCCTGGCGTTGTCTGCCTTAACGCTACCGCCATAAAGAATCGGCAGTCTGCCGGCGATTGGCTCGCTGTGGCTGGCTAACAACGAGCGTATAAAAGCATGTACCTGCTGCGCCTGCTCCGGGGTTGCCGTTTTACCGGTTCCGATCGCCCACACCGGCTCATAGGCCACAACAGCGCCATCAAACCAGTCAATGCCACCTGCACCCAGCACAGCCTTTATTTGATCACCAACCACCGCTTCGGTTTCACCGGCCTCCCGCTGCTGAAGGGTCTCTCCAACGCAAAGTACCGGAGTCAGGCCTGCGCTCTGGATGGCGGTGAACCGCGCAACGACATCTTCGTCAGATTCGCCATAGCTCTGACGGCGCTCAGAGTGGCCCACTAGAACGTATTCGCACCCCAGCTCCCGCAGCATCAGCACACTGACTTCCCCGGTGTGGGCTCCCGAGGGGTTAGGGTTGGCCGTCTGAGCGCCCAGCCAGACCCGTGAGCCGGATAGCGCCTGGCCAACCTGCGACAGATATGGAAAAGGCGGACATAAAGCCACCTGAAGTTCCGCTTTTTCTGACAGTACCGGTAATATCTGGGTCAATAAGGCATCATTGGCAGCGTAGCTGCCGTTCATCTTCCAGTTTCCGATGACCAGAGGTTTAATCATATTCAACGCTCCCTCAGGCTTGGGCCTGTTGGCATTTGATGGCCCGCAAACCCGGATAGGCCGCGCGAGATCCGAGCTGTTCTTCAATTCGCAACAGGCGGTTATATTTTGCCACCCGGTCGGAACGGCACAGGGACCCGGTTTTGATCTGTCCTGCGCACGTCGCTGTGGACAGCCCGCGCGCTGCGAGCACTTTCTTGAGCGCATGAAATATTTCAGCCCCCATACGCAAACCTTCACCGAAGCTGACTGCGCCCACCGGTTGAATCATGAACTCCTGAATGTCGACATTGTTGTCAGCATGTTCGCCCCCGTTGATAATATTCATCATGGGCACCGGCATCTGGTACTGACCGCGTTGGCCAAACAGGTCCGAAAGATGAGCATATAACGGCAGATCCCTCGCCTGGGCAGCAGCTTTGGCGGTGGCCAATGATACCGCGAGAATGGCATTGGCACCGAGCCTGGATTTGTTATCGGTGGCGTCAAGATCGATCATCACCTGGTCGATGCCACGCTGGTCAACCGGATTTCGCCCGATCAACGCCTTCTGGATAATGTTGTTAATGCCGTCTACGGCATGCTTAACACTCTTGCCGCCATATCGGGCCGGATCGCCGTCCCTGAGTTCAAGTGCTTCACGGGAGCCGGTGGATGCACCGGACGGTGCGCAGCCAGTGCCGACGATTTCGTTATCCAGAATAACGTCAGCCTCAACGGTCGGATTACCTCGAGAGTCCAGTATTTCCCTGGCAATCACTCGCTCTATTCTAATCATCGCTTTCTTTCAACCTCTGTCATCTCTGTGATTTTAGTTTGGCGTAAATGGCTGAAGCGGGTACTTCTGTATATGAATGCGCTGCCTGCAGCATGTCTGTGAAGACCGGTTTCCAATGTTCGAACTATGACTACTATAATATTCTATAACGAATATATTAAACTGAATTCGAACATTTTAAGACCAAATAATATTACCTCATGTTCATTCGAACCTGATCGAAAAAAGGTCAATTATCCTTGGAAAACAACCGTTTTAAAGGCGTGAGCGCAGCCATTTCTTGAGCTTATCCGGGGTCAGAGCCAGCGTGTTGATTTTCATGCTATTACCGCCACTGGCGACAACAATGCGGCCTAAATCGGCACTTCGAATACCCAGCTCCGCACCAGCTTAACGTTCATCTCCGTGCACACTGCCAGACTGTCGAAACTGCCCTTTCCAAAAACGATTCGAGGTAGCGCCGCCACTGAAAACGCAGCGATGCCGTCTACTGCGGCTTGCTGTCCGTTGTTGTTCTGAGTATTGCTCAACGTTCGCCCCTTTGTTCAGACTTTAAAGTCGCTCATCAACCGTTCGATTTTTGTCATCATCAGCTGCAATTTTTTACTATTCTCAGCCAGCTCTTCGATCTGCCCAAAGTTCTGCTGGGAGCCCGTACTGATATCATTAACGTTACGGGTGACAGAGGCCGCCACCGTCTCCTGTTCCTGCATGGCGCAACTGATCTGGTCGGCGGTGTTACGGATGTCCAGCATGGCGTCACCGATATTGTGGATATCCGCCGAGGCCTGCTCACTCAAGGCGCGCGAATCATTCAGTTGTTCGCGACTCAGCCGCATTTCCGAGACAGCACGGCCGGAATCTTCCTGCAAACGACCAATCAATGACCGAATGGTTTCGGTGCTCTTGGTAGTACGGCTGGCCAATTCACGCACCTCGTCGGCAACAACGGCAAATCCGCGGCCACTTTCACCCGCACGGGCGGCTTCAATGGCAGCGTTCAGCGCCAGTAGGTTAGTGCGACCCGCAATATCTTCGATGGTTAGGATGATGACGCCGATGTCCTTTGCCGAGATGGCCAACTGGTCCACCAGACCTGCCGTGATAGCAACCTGCTCATCAAGTTTGGCCACCTTGCCCAGGTTATCCTGCATCAGCTGACGACTTTGTTTCACATCGTTCTCAATGGAGGCGGTGAGCTCGAGACTTCGACCGGTGCTGCCTGAAACCTCGTGAATGGCACTCTCCATCTCTACCATCGCGGTAGCGATGGAAGCCAGCTCGTGGTTCTGGCGGTTCATCCGCTCCCGTACCTCGGCGGAGTTTTGCTGATTACTGCCAGACACCGTGGCGACCTCATCCGCCGCCATCCGCATATCT
>JBDNIR010000121.1:0-16661 GCA_041688195.1 Marinobacter sp. | reverse complement strand
TGCTTTGAATTTCTCTTTTTGCTGAACCCCGAACCGGTGCTCCTCGTCAATGATGACAAGCCCCAGGTTCTTGAAGGACACGTCGCCCTGGATCAGCTTGTGGGTGCCGATCACAATGTCTGCCTGGCCTTCATGAATGCGTTCCAGCGCTGTTTTTGTCTGGGCAGCGCTACGGAAGCGGCTCAATAATTCGACCGTGACCGCAGTGTCTGAAAAGCGGTCTCTGAACGATTCATAATGCTGTTGGGCCAGCAGGGTAGTGGGGACCAGGACGGCGACTTGCTTACCGGAAAAGGTAGCAATGAAGGCTGCCCGCATGGCGACTTCGGTCTTGCCAAAGCCCACATCACCGCAAACCAGACGGTCCATCGGGCGCTCGCCGGTCATATCATCGATAACCGCTTCGATGGCTGCCTGCTGGTCAGGAGTTTCCTCAAACGGGAAACCCGCCGCGAAGGCGCGATAGGCCTCCTCGGGATTATCGAATTGAAATCCCTGACGGGCTTCGCGACGGGCATAGACGTCCAATAGCTCGGCTGCGGTGTCGCGAATTTTCTCCAGCGCTTTCTGTTTCGATTGACTCCAGCGTTCGGTGCCCAGCTTGTGCAGCGGGGCGTGCTCGGTGTCGTTGCCTGCGTAACGGGAGATCAGATGCAGGCTGGATACCGGAACGTAGAGTTTCGAGCTGCCAGCGTATTCCAGCATCAGGAATTCGGCAGCCTCGCCTTCAACCGTAATGGTCTCCAAGCCCTGGTAACGCCCGACACCGTGATCGATATGTACCACTGGGGCGCCGATACGCAGTTCCGACAGATCCCGATAGCCGGAATCGTTCAACTCGGTGGGTTTGTCCCGGCGCCGGCGCTGCAGAACCCGCTCACCGAATAGCGCGGTCTCGGTGATCAGCGCAAGTCCGTGCTCGGTGAGCAGCAGGCCCTCTTCCATCGGTCCGATAGTGATGCCGAGTGCACAATCCGGGGCATCCCGGAAGGCTTGCCAGCCGTCAACGGTATGCGCTTTAAGCCGGTTTTCACGCAGGCTTTCAATTAGCGCTTCGCGACGGCCGGATGATTCGGCACATACCAGCACCCGTCCGGTGAAGTCATTGATAAAACTGCGCAGACGGCCGGCCGGATCGCTCGCTCTGCCGTCCATGGAGACATCAGGTAGCGGGGCCGTTTTGCAGGCAGTTTCTCTGACCCCCACAGCTTTCGGGGCTTGCGTGCAGGGGGTTACCCGGGGAAAGTGTTTTAACAGACCAAAAAGCTCTTCCTTCAATAAAAACAGCTGGCCGGGCGCAAGAATCGGCCGGAACCTGTCATGGCGCCGCGCCTCATAGCGGTTAGCGGTGTCTGCCTGGAACAGATCAATAGCGGTCTCAAGCTCTGGCTCGGTAAACAGCTGGGTCTGGCCGGGGAGGTAATCAAACAGGGTAGCCGTATGGTCAAAAAACAGAGGCAGGTAATACTCAACGCCGGGAGGCGTGATGCCATGGGAGACATCCTGATAGATCGGCGCGTCTTTGTCGGCATTCGGGAAGTGCTCGAACCAGCGATTGCGAAAGCCGGAGCGGGCTTCCTTGTGCCAGGGAAACTCATTGGCGGGCAGCAATTCGATCCGTTCTATACGGTCGATGGAGCGCTGGGTTTCCGGATCAAAGGTGCGCAGAGTTTCTATTTCATCATCGAACAGATCAATTCGGTAGGGCATCGAGGCGCCCATGGGAAAAATATCCAGTATCGCGCCCCGGACAGCGTACTCCCCATGTTCGTAGACGTTGTCTGCATGGCGATAGCCGGCGGCTTCAAGTTGCAGGCGCCAGTTGTCAATGTTCAGGGTTTGACCTATTTCAAGCAACAGCGTGTTGCCTTGAAGGTAATCCACCGGGGGCAGTCGGTGCATCAGTGTGCGGGCGGGCACCACGAGCAGGCCATGACGGGTTCGGGGCAACCGATGCAGGGTGCGTATTCGCCGTGAGCTGATGTCCTGGTGGGGCGAGAACATGTCGTAGGGCAGTGTTTCCCAGTCCGGTAACGAGAGCAGCTCCAGGCCGTCGGGTGTGATCGCGGGTTGATTTTCGTCAAACGACAGTCCGAGATAGAATCGCATGGCCTGTTCAAGGCGAATGGCTTCATCGGTGCTGCGGGTGATGACCAGTGTCAGACCGTGGTGCTGACGGGCGCTCTCGCAGAAAGCGAGCGCCTCGCTGCTGCCATAGAGGCTGCTCCATATCTGGTGATCCGCTGCTTTGACCGGGAATGGCGGCGCTAGCAGTGAATGCTGCGCGGAGCCCGCTTGGGCAGCGCGGGCTTCATTCTGGGCAGTGCTCGTCAGATTACCCTTGAGAGTGTCTTGTGGCATGAGTGGCGATGGGCTCCTGGGCCGGCATTCGGTTGACTGGGGTTGCGATCAGGTCGCTCATTCTAGCGACCGAATGTGGCCGTGTCATGGCGGGCGCTTAATTTGCGATTGCAGGGATTAAATTAGATAATACGCAGCCAAATTGGAGTGCTAACTGCAGAGGTCTAAGCGTGAGTCACGAACAGATGAATGAGCACCTGTCCGACTGGACGGAAAGGGAATCCACCGCGGAAGCGATGATTCCCCTGGTTGGTCGCCTGTACCGTAAGAACAACGTAGTTACCTCGATCTACGGGCGCGCGGTGATCAATCAGTCGGTGATCGGCATTCTGCGTTCACACCGGTTCGTCAGGCAGGTCGAAGACAGCGAGCTGTCCGTGCATGACACCCTGCCGCTTCTGGAAGCGATGGACAAGCTCGAACTGGGCCGCGCCCATGTGGATATTGGTAAGCTCGCCGTAAAATACGTCAACGGGGGCCGCCAGGGTACGATGGAGGAGTTCCTCAGATCCGAGATCGGCGCCATTGTCGGTCAGTACGACGCGCAGTCGCGGGAAGATGCTGAAAACGGCACCAAGGATATCGTGCTTTATGGTTTTGGCCGTATCGGCCGTTTGCTTGCCCGCATCCTTATCGAAAAAGCCGGCGGCGGTAATAATTTACGCTTGCGCGCTATTGTTGTGCGCCAGGGCGGCGCCGAGAATGACCTTGAAAAGCGTGCAAGCCTGCTGCGTCGAGATTCCGTGCATGGCGCTTTCAATGGCACCATCACCATTGACGAGAAAGACTCTGCGATCATTGCCAACGGCAATTACATCAAAGTGATCTACTCTGATGGCCCTGACAAGGTGGATTACACCAGCTACGGCATCAACAACGCGATTGTCATCGACAATACCGGTATGTGGCGCGATGAAGAGGGCCTTGGGCTGCATTTGAAGTCGAAGGGCGTTAGCCGGGTCTTGTTGACGGCCCCGGGCAAGGGCAATATCAAGAATATTGTTCATGGCATCAATAATGACTGCATTACCCAGGACGACCGCATTCTGTCCGCAGCTTCCTGTACCACGAACGCCATAACGCCGGTACTGAAAGCCATCTATGACGAGTACGGCGTTGAGGATGGTCATGTTGAGACGGTTCACTCCTATACCAACGACCAGAACCTGATTGATAACTATCACAAAGGCAGCCGCCGCGGTCGCAGTGCACCGCTCAATATGGTTATAACCGAAACCGGCGCTGCCAAGGCAGTTGCAAAGGCGCTTCCTGAGTTGAAAGGCAAGCTGACCGGCAATGCAATCCGGGTGCCCACGCCTAATGTTTCTATGGCGATTCTAAATCTGAACGTCAAAAAGGAAGTCACGGTTGAGGCGGTTAACGATTACCTGCGTGAAATGGCGCTGCACTCCGAATTGCAGAAACAGATCGATTTCGTCAACTCGCCGGAAGTTGTATCGACGGATTTTGTTGGCTCCCGGCATGCCGGTATTGTCGATGCGCAGGCAACCATTGCCAACGGCCATCGCCTGATTTTGTACGTCTGGTATGACAACGAAGCAGGCTACAGTGCTCAGGTTATCCGTGTGGTCAATCAGATGGCTGGCGTCAATTACCCGGTATTCCCGCCACGGGCGCGGTGACACTGACGATCATTATATCAGAGTGGAAATAGGCGTCCCGAGTCTCTATAATTGGCGCGAATTTGGGTGCGTCTGTCATCTGCCTCTCATTGCTTCCTGTTGGCGCAGGAATTGGCCGTTGTGTCAGCACGTGAAACATCCATCGTAAAGTTTCTGATGACTGGATAAGGCTAATGATCAAAATCAAAAAAGGCCTGGATCTTCCCATCAGCGGCGCTCCTGAGCAGACCATTTCAGATGGAAAGACCGTTCGCCATGTGGCATTGATCGGTTTTGACTACATCGGCATGAAGCCGACCATGGCTGTACAAGAGGGAGATCGCGTCAAGCGCGGTACGCTGCTGTTTACGGATAAGAAGACCGAGGGCGTACGTTATACCTCACCCGCAGCGGGTGTGGTCAAAGAAGTCAATCGTGGCGAGCGTCGCGTCTTTCAGTCGGTCGTTATTGAGGTTGATGGCGACGAAGCTGAAACGTTCGCTCGTCATTCCGAGGCTGACTTTGCTGGTCTCGAACGCCAGCAGGTTGTAGACAACCTGGTGGCGTCAGGCCTTTGGACCGCTTTCAAGACCCGGCCTTACAGCAAGGTTCCGGAGATTGATTCGGCGCCGCATTCCATTTTTGTCTCAGTGATGGACACCAACCCTCTCGCCGCTGATCCAACCGTTATCATTGCCGAGAACCAGTCTGCCTTTGAACAGGGCCTCCGCCTGTTGACCAGGCTGACTACCGGTAAAGTATTTGTGACTGGCAAGCCTGGTTCTGATGTGACGGTGCCAAAATCCGATGCCGTGGAAGTTCACCAGTTTGAGGGTGTTCATCCTGCTGGCAATGTTGGGACCCATATCCACTACCTTGACCCGATCGCTGGCAACAAAGTGGTTTGGAGTATTGGCTACCAGGATGTTATCGACATCGCCAAATTATTTGAAACCGGTGAACTACCGGTTGAGCGCGTTGTTGCAGTAGGTGGCCCGAAAGCTCTGAAGCCCCGCCTGCTTCGCACACGTATCGGTGCCAGCCTGACAGAACTGCTTGAAGGTGAGGTTGCAACCGATTGTTCCGTTCGGGTGATTTCGGGTTCGGTTTTTGGTGGCCGCCGTGGTGATGGTCCCTGTGCCTATCTGGGACGTTTCTCGAACCAGGTGAGTATTCTGGAGGAAGGTCATAAACGTGAGTTCATGGGATGGTTGTCTCCGGGAGCCAAGCGCTTCTCGGTGCTGAACATCTACCTGTCCAAGCTGACCAAAGGCCGGTTGTTTGATTTTACAACCACGACCAACGGAAGCGAGCGCGCGATGGTTCCGGTTGGTGCCTACGAGCAAATCATGCCGCTGGACATCTTGCCGACGCAGTTGCTGCGTTCATTGATTGTCGGGGACACCGAGGCTGCGCAAAAGCTGGGTGCGCTGGAGCTGGACGAGGAAGATCTCGCGCTATGCACCTTCGTGTGTCCGGGTAAATATGAATACGGCCCGATTCTCCGTGAGAATCTGACCCGTATCGAAATCGAGGGCTAAACCGATGGCTATCCGACAGTTTCTCGATGGCATCGAGCATCACTTTGAAAAGGGCGGCAAGTACGAGCGTTGGTGCGCCCTGTTCGAAGCCGTTGATACAATTTTCTACACGCCGGGTACAGTAACGTCCACCACCTCGCATGTTCGCGATGGCGTTGACCTGAAGCGCATCATGATTACGGTGTGGCTGTGTACCTTCCCTGCCATTTTCTTCGGTATGTGGAACATCGGGTTCCAGGCCAACAGTTACCTGGCGTCTAACCCGGATGCCATGATGGGCGATGGCGCCTTGCGCACCGCGTTTATCGGCGCGCTGGCGGGTAATGATGCCGGCAGCGTCTGGGACAATATGATCTATGGTGCCGCCTATTTTATTCCGATCTACTTCATCACGTTTGTGATTGGTGGCTTCTGGGAAGTCCTGTTTGCCACGGTCAGACGCCACGAAGTGAACGAAGGTTTCTTCGTTACCTCCATTCTGTTTGCGCTGATCTGTCCTCCAACAATTCCGCTATGGCAAGTCGCTCTCGGTATCACCTTCGGTATTGTGATCGGCAAAGAAGTGTTTGGCGGTACCGGCAAAAACTTCCTGAATCCGGCACTTACCGGTCGTGCGTTCCTGTACTTTGCGTATCCGGCTCAGATTTCAGGTGACTCGGTCTGGACCGCTGTTGATGGCTTCAGCGGGGCAACGGCTCTGAGCTGGGCTGCCAGCGGCGGCGTTGAGGCGCTGGAACAACAGATTGGCTGGATGTCAGCGTTCCTGGGCTCTATCCAGGGTTCAATGGGTGAAACGTCAACCCTTGCAGTGCTGGCGGGCGGTATTGTGCTGCTCGTTATGAAGATAGCCTCTTACCGGATTGTGGGCGGTGTTCTGCTTGGTATGATCGGCATGAGTCTGTTGCTCAATATTATCGGTTCAGACACCAACCCGATGTTCGCTGTGCCGGCTCACTGGCATCTTGTGGTGGGTGGCTTTGCCTTCGGGATGATGTTCATGGCGACGGATCCAGTTTCAGCTGCAATGACAAATACTGGCCGCTGGGGCTTCGGTATCCTGGTCGGCGTCATGACTATTCTGATCCGTGTTATCAACCCCGCGTTTCCGGAAGGCATCATGCTGGCTATTCTGTTTGCCAACCTTTTCGCACCGCTGATGGATCACTATGTGGTTCAGGCCAACATCAAAAGAAGGCTTGCCCGTGGCTAAAGCTAAAGAAACTGTCTCCAGAACCCTGATGGTTGCGCTGGTGCTGAGCATTGCTTTCTCTGTTGTGGTTTCGACCGCGGCAGTGTTGCTTCGGCCGGCACAGGTGATAAATCAGAATCTCGATATCAAAAGCAACATTCTCTCAGCAGCCGGTATGCTGCAGCCGGGCATGGGCAAGGATGAAATCGAAACTGTCTTCAGTCAGTTTGAGGTTCAACTGGTCAACCTGGACACCGGCGAATATGTTGAACCCTCTGCTGTCGGGGTTACAAACCCGATGAAATACGATCAGTACAAGGCCGCTTCCAACCGGGCGTTATCACAAAATATTCCGGCGTCGGAAGATAAGGCAGGCATCAAGCGTCGTCCGAACGTTGCAAAGATATACGTCTTGCGTGACGATGGTGATTTAAAGCGCGTTGTTCTTCCGATTCATGGCTATGGCCTATGGTCCACGTTGTATGGCTTCATATCGCTGGAGGGCGATGCAAACACCATTGAGGGTATCGGCTTTTACGATCATGCCGAAACACCGGGCCTCGGTGGTGAAGTTGACAACCCGCGCTGGAAATCCCAGTGGGCCGGTAAAGAGCTCTACAATGAAGATGATAAAACCGAGCCTAGGATCATGCTTGTGAAAGGCGGAGTCGACGCCAATACACAGGAAAAAGAACATAAGGTTGACGCGCTTTCTGGTGCAACACTGACCAGCCGGGGCGTTCAACATCTGGTGAACTACTGGATGGGTGAGCGCGGTTTTGCATCTTATCTGAAAAAACTTCGTCAAGGGGAGGTCTGATATGGCCGACGCATCCGCCAAGCAGGTTCTCTTCGAACCGATTTTCAGCAATAACCCCATTGCGTTGCAGATACTGGGTATTTGTTCCGCACTGGCGGTCACCACCAGTGTTAACGTCACATTGGTCATGTGCGCGTCTGTTATTGCCGTGACGGCATTTTCCAACCTGGCGGTATCCCTGGTGCGTACCCAGATTCCGAACAGCATTCGTATTATTGTGCAGATGACCATCATCGCATCGCTGGTTATTGTGGTGGATCAGATACTTAAAGCTTACGCCTACGAAATCAGCAAACAGCTCTCAGTGTTTGTTGGTCTCATCATCACCAACTGCATCGTTATGGGTCGCGCCGAAGGCTTCGCCATGAAGAACGGCCCCTGGCTCAGCTTTCTGGACGGTATCGGTAACGGCATGGGGTATTCCGTAATGTTGCTGGTCGTCGCGTTCTTCCGCGAGTTGCTCGGTTCCGGGTCCCTGATGGGATTCAGCCTGATGCCGCTGGTAAACGAGGGTGGCTGGTATGTCCCTAACGGCCTGCTGCTGCTGCCGCCAAGCGCGTTCTTTATTATCGGACTTATTATCTGGGGGCTTCGCTCCTGGAAACCGGAGCAGGTTGAAGCACCGGACTTTAAGCTCTCACGCCATAAGACCAAGGAGGCCTTCTGATGGAGCACTATCTCAGTCTGTTGTTGAAGGCGGTCTTCGTTGAGAATATGGCGCTGGCTTTCTTTCTCGGGATGTGCACGTTCCTGGCAATTTCCAAGAAAATCGAAGCCGCCGCCGGACTTGGCATCGCTGTTGTGGTGGTGCTGACAATCACTGTGCCGGTCAACAACCTGCTCTATAACACCATCCTTCGTGAAGGAGCTCTGGACTGGGCCGGTTTTCCGAACGTGGACCTGAGCTTTCTCGGGCTTATTACGTATATCGGTGTGATAGCCGCGCTTATCCAGATCATGGAAATGGTCCTCGATAAGTATATACCGGCGCTCTACGCGGCATTGGGTGTGTTCCTGCCCCTAATCACAGTGAACTGCGCCATTCTCGGTGCATCTCTGTTCATGGTAGAGCGGGACTATACCTTTGGCGAGAGTGTGGTTTACGGGTTCGGGGCAGGTGTTGGCTGGGCGCTGGCGATCCTTGCGCTGGCCGGTATCCGTGAGAAGCTCAAGTACAGTGATGTGCCTGAAGGGCTGCGAGGCCTGGGTATCACCTTCATTACGGTTGGTCTGATGTCCCTCGGCTTTATGTCATTTTCGGGCATCTCCCTGTAACCCAACCCGGTGATTCGGTTTAAAGAAAAGGCGAGACCATGAATATAGAAATCATTCTCGGCGTGGTCATGTTCACCGTTATCGTGCTGTTGCTGGTAGCGGTCATCCTGGCGGCACGCTCTCGGCTGGTTAGCACCGGTGACGTGACAATAGAGATCAATGACGATCCGGAACATACCGTGACCACGGAGGCTGGCGGTAAGTTGCTGAACACGCTGGCAGGCAATGGAATCTTCCTGTCATCTGCCTGTGGCGGTGGCGGCACCTGTGCCCAGTGTAAGTGCAAGGTGTTGGAAGGTGGCGGCTCCATGCTGGCGACCGAGAAAACCCACTTCACCAATCGTGAAGAGAAAGAGGGATGGCGCCTGTCGTGCCAGGTTCCGGTCAAGCAGGATATGAAAGTTGAGGTGCCGGAAGAGTTCTTCGGCGTCAAGAAGTGGGAGTGCACCGTCGAGTCCAATCATAACGTCGCCACCTTTATCAAGGAGTTGATAATTAAGCTTCCGGAAGGCGAAGAGGTCGATTTCCGGGCCGGTGGTTACGTTCAGCTTGAATGCCCGCCATATGAAATCGATTTCAAAAATTTCGATATCGAAGAAGAGTTCCACGAAGACTGGGACAAGCACGATATCTGGCGTTTCAAAGCTGTGAACAAGGAAGAGGTTATTCGGGCATACTCGATGGCGAATTACCCGGAAGAGAAGGGCGTCCTCAAGTTTAATATCCGGATCGCCACGCCACCTCCGGGTACCGACCACCCGCCCGGGTTGATGTCGACACTTGTCTTTAACCTCAAGCCGGGAGACAAAATTACCGTTTTCGGACCTTTCGGCGAGTTTTTTACCAAGAAGACCGAAGCGGAGATGGTCTTTATCGGCGGCGGCGCTGGTATGGCCCCGATGAGGTCCCACATTTTCGATCAGCTCAAACGATTGAACTCCAAGCGTAAGATCAGTTTCTGGTACGGAGCCCGTAGCGTCCGGGAAATGTTCTACGTAGAGGACTTCGACCAACTGGCTGAAGAGAATGAAAATTTTGAATGGCACGTAGCCTTGTCTGATGCCTTATCTGCGGACAATTGGGAAGGCCCGACCGGGTTTATTCACAACGTGCTTTACGAGCAGTATCTCAAGGACCATCCAGCCCCTGAAGACTGTGAGTTCTACATGTGTGGGCCCCCTATCATGAACGCGTCATGCATCAAGATGCTGAAAGATATGGGTGTCGAAGACGAAAATATCATGCTGGATGACTTTGGAGGCTGATCCCAAACCTATGATATCCCGCATGACCCGGCCCGCCTTGGTCGTGATGACGTTGCTCATTGCGGCTCTGGTGGGCTGTTCGTTTGAGCCTGAAAAAAAGATATGGGAAATAGCCGGGCGGATTTTTGGCACCGAGTATCATGTCAAGGTGGTATTAACCGATGATCCCGAGCAACTCGATACTTTGGCTGAAGGTATAAGTGCGGTGCTGGAGTCTGTCGATGCGTCGATGTCGACCTGGCGGGAAGATTCCGAGCTTTCCAGATTCAACAGTGCCGACGATCAGTTTCAGTGGTTTGAGGTTTCCACACCGCTTTACAAGGTGCTCGCCACTGCGCATGAAGTGTCTGAGTTCAGTGATGGAGCTTTTGATATTACGGTAGGCCCGTTAGTAAACCTGTGGGGGTTCGGCCCGGAGGCTCGGCCTGAACAGGTTCCTGAAGAGGCCCTGTTGCAACAACGACTTGATGGGGTCGGCTACGAAAAACTGGAGCTCAGGGCTGAACCCCCAGCTATCAGAGTGGGTTCAAGGCAATATCTTGACTTGTCTGCTATTGCAAAAGGCTACGCTGTTGATGCTGTGGCGAAGTTCCTGTCTGATTCCGGGGTTGAGGCCTATTTGGTTGAAATCGGTGGTGAGGTCAGGGCGAACGGGCGCAAACCCGGTGATGAAGCCTGGCGGCTGGCAATTGAAGAGCCGGTCCCTGGCCGGCGCGAGGTTAACCGGGTAGTTGCACTCGATAGTCACGGCATGGCGACGTCAGGTGACTATCGTAACTATTACGAATCGGCAGGCCAGCGTTTTTCCCATACCATTGACCCTCAAAGCGGTAGACCGATCTCTCATAATCTGGCATCAGTGACGGTCATCACCGAAACCGCCATGCGGGCAGATGCACTGGCCACGGCGTTCAATGTGATGGGGTATGAGCGAGCCAGAGAGCTGGCAATTCGCAAAAACATGGCCGTTTACTTTATTATTAGACAAGAGAATGGATTTGAGGCGCACTACACGCCTGCCTTCTCTTCTTATTTGGCAAATTAGGAGGTGCTATGGGTACCTTTCTGTTGGTTTTACTGATTGTGGGTTTTCTGGTGGCCGCTATGTCTGTCGGTGTGATTATGGGCCGCAAACCTATTAGTGGCACCTGTGGCGGTATTGGCGCACTGGGGCTGGATCAGGCCTGTGATATCTGTGGTGGTAACACCAAAAAGTGCGAAGAAGAAAATGAACGTGTTGCCACCAAAACCAACCAGGCCAAAGCCCTGGCTTACGACGCGACCAGAAAGTAGATAAGGAGTCCCTGCACTAATGGCAGAACATCATTACGACGTCGTCGTTATCGGTGCTGGCCCTTCAGGTGAAGGTGCGGCGATGAATGCGACGAAAAGCGGTAAACGAGTCGCCATTGTTGAAGACAAGCAAACCGTTGGCGGGAACTGCACCCATTGGGGCACCATTCCGTCAAAGGCATTACGTCATTCCGTTAAACAGATCATTACCTTTAATACCAACGTCATGTTCCGCGATATTGGTGAGCCGCGCTGGTTTTCATTCCCCAGAGTCCTGCAGAATGCTCAGAAGGTTATTGGCAAACAGGTCAAGTTACGGACTCAGTTCTACGCTCGTAACAGGGTAGACATCCATAATGGCTGTGCTTATTTCCTCGATGCCAACCGGATTGAAGTCCGGGGCAACAAATCCGCTGAAATACTCAATACCAAGAGCGTTGTTATTGCGACCGGTTCGCGCCCCTACTTGCCGCCTGACATCAATTTCCGCCATCGCAGAATTTATAACAGCGATACCATCCTTAACCTGTCACACACCCCCCGCACATTAATTATCTACGGTGCAGGTGTTATCGGTTCGGAATACGCATCTATTTTTGCCGGGCTGGGTGTAAAGGTCGATCTGATCAATCCCGGTAGCCGATTGCTGTCTTTTCTGGATGACGAAATTTCCGATGCGCTCAGTTATCACTTGCGCAATAACGGCGTTCTGGTTCGTCATAATGAGGAATACGAGTCGGTTGAAGGTGATGAGCAGGGTGTCGTGCTGTTATTGAAATCCGGTAAGAAAATCCGTGCCGATGCATTTTTGTGGTGCAACGGCCGGGCTGGCAACACCGACAAGCTTGGGCTTGAAAATGTCGGGCTTGAGCCAAATGGCAGGGGCCAACTGGCGATTGACGATCATTATCGGACAGCGATCCCCAACATTTATGCGGCGGGGGATGTGATTGGTTGGCCAAGTCTGGCCAGTGCGGCTTATGATCAGGGACGCTCGGTATCCTCGGATATCGTCAAGGACGATCACTTCCGTTACGTGTCTGACGTACCCACCGGCATTTATACCATTCCTGAAATCAGCTCTGTTGGAAAAACGGAGCGAGAACTTACCGAAGCAAAAGTACCTTACGAGGTAGGGCAGGCCTTTTTCAAGGACCTTGCTCGTGCACAGATTACCGGTGACGCCGTTGGCATGCTGAAATTACTTTTCCACCGGGAGAGCCGTGAGATCCTCGGGATTCACTGTTTCGGTGATCAGGCAGCGGAGATCGTCCACATCGGTCAAGCCATTATGAACCAGAAGGGTGAGGCGAATTCGCTTAACTACTTCATTAATACCACCTTTAACTACCCCACCATGGCGGAAGCCTACCGTGTGGCAGCGCTTAACGGCCTCAACCGTATATTCTGAGACGCTTTTAGCGTTAAAAAACCGAGCTCACGGGCTCGGTTTTTTGCTCTCTGTATCGGCAGTGACAATCTACACTGCCGACGCACTCGATTCCTTTTCGGATCGACTCGGCAATCTGAAGTTGGCATTGTTTGCACGGTTGTCGAAATACATCCTGGAGCTGGTCGGGTAGTCCGTAATGATACTGTCTACTCCTTTCCTCTCCAGTTCGACCATGTCCTGAATTCTGTTAACCGTCCATGCGGAGACGTGCAGGTTGCGAATATGAGCGGCGTCGACCAGTGCCTTTGAACAGAGCTTCCAGTTCACACAAAGATAATCACACTTTAGTCGGGAAGCCTGATTGGCTGCGTTAGGGAACCGTTTGTCGGCCACGAAGCCGGTTGGAATGGAGCGGTCGCGACGTTTCAGCTCCTGTAAAAACCAGGTGTCGGAAGACGTGATTGCGACTGTCTGGTGAAGACCATTGCGTTGGACCAGTTCAGTCAGCCGGTTACACAGAACATTCAGCCGGGCACGGCTATCGCTTTTGACCTCAAGCTGAAGGTGCACGTAGTCACCACACGCCGCCATAACGTCCTTAAGGGAAGGTACGAAAACAGGCTTTGGCCAAGGGGTGGTGTTGAGGCGCGCATCAAGCTGAGCCATTTCGCTGGCTGTGGAGTCCGCCACCTTGCCGGTTTTGCCTGTAGTGCGATCAAGTGTTAAATCATGAATGACGATCGGTACCCCGTCTTTTGAAAGCACCAGATCGAATTCGAAGTGGCGAATGCCCTGGCTGCGGGCATGATGGAATCCGGCCAGGGTATTTTCTGGCGCCTCACCTTTTGCGCCACGGTGACCATAGATGATCATGTTGCCGTTTTTCCTCGCAGATCCTTATAGATGGCTTGACGTTTTTTCCAGGTTTCGTGACACAGCTGGATATCTTCCAGGTAAGCGGGTAGTTCATCCATATGCAGTGCCTGTGGGCCGTCGACTAATGCTTTCTCCGGTTTTGGATGGAAGTCCACAAGAACCATGTTGGCGCCAGCGACAACTCCCTGAGCGGTGGCATGCATGACTTCCAGGATGCCATCAGGGGCTCTGTCGCGGCTACCTACGGAGTGGGAAGGGTCAACGCACACCGGCATCCGGGTCAGGCGCTTCACCGTTGGCACGTGGGCAAAATCGACCATGTTGCGGTGAGGCTGGCCAGCTTCGGTTTTCATGCCGCGTAAACAGAACACCACATTGGCATTGCCTTCGCTGGCAAGGTATTCCGCCGCATTCAGGGATTCATTGAGCGTAATCCCGAAGCCTCGCTTGAGCAGCACGGGGTAAGTTCGCTGACGGCCGATCGCTTTGAGGAGTTCGAAATTCTGGGTATTGCGGGTGCCGACCTGCAGCATCACACCAGTAGGACGCCCCAGCTTTTCCAGGCAGTTGTCGATCTCCTCTATGTGGCTTTCATGGGTGATTTCCATGGCAACCACCTTGATACCGTACTTGCCCGCCGTCTCGAACACCCAAGGTAGACAGCCCTTGCCGTGGCCCTGAAAGGAATAAGGGTTGGTGCGGGGTTTGTAGGCACCCATTCGAGTGCATACCTGACCGTGCTGCTGAAGGGCATTCATCATGGCCTCTACATGCTCCGGGATATCCACTGCGCAGAGACCGGCAAAAATATTCAGGTTTTTCTGGTTGAAGGTGACGCCGTTGTAGCTAAACCCGTTTTGACGGAGGCTGTCCTTGTGTCGCCCCAGAATCCGGTAATCGTCCGAGATACGAATGACCCGCTCAACTGCAGGCAAGGCGGCTATCTCATCCCGATCAAGGGACTTGGTCTCCCCCAATAGATAGATTTCGGTCAGCTTTTGCGTGGCACCCTGTACCTCGTGGACTCGCAATGTCACGCCGGGAAGATTTTCCAGAAAATGCAGGGTCTCACGATAAGCATCGCTGTCGAGCGGCGTATTCGGGTGAAAAATCGCTAACATGTCTTCTGCTCCTTCAGGATGTTCGGGCCTGTTCTGCCCGGTGGCGGCACTGCATGTATTCCCGGTGGTTAAGATGCAGCAGATCTGCCATCCGGCGAATAAGGTGTTCCTCGTACTTGTCAATCCGGCCGTCCGCGAAAGCCACCCGCCAGATGCTCTCCAGAATCACCTGCTTGCCCTCCTGGTCGAGCTGGGCATTCAGGGTCTCGGTAAATTCATAAAGCGATGTGGCATCGTCAGCATGAGCCAGGGCGTCTTCCAGAATGGCTTTGGCCTCTTCCGGTGTGACTTCATGTGCGTTGACGGCACAGTCGACGATGGTCTGCAGTTCGCGCTCATCTTCATTTCTATCCACTCGTGAAAGCTGAACCATGAGCACCGTAGCGGCCACCGCCAGTTGATGGCCATCCGGTTTGCGAGACGCTGTCGAAGACTTGGAATCCGGCGAAAACAGCTGCTTGAGCATATCAATCATAATGAGTCCTGCTAATCAGTTCTGGTCCCTGGTCAGGCTGCCTTCAAGCAGCACTTGCCAGTCGTTTTACGCGGCCTTCCAGCTCGATCTGGTCAACAGCAAAGCGCCGGATACCGTCAGCAAGTTTCTCGGTGGCCATGGCGTCGTCATTGGAGCGCCAGCGGAACCCGGACTCTCCCATCTGTTCCGGCTTATCCGCAGTCTGCGCGGTTTCCGGAGCAAGCTGACGGGGTAAAGTGCCAGTGTCATCCTGCAAGGATTGCAGCAGGGCAGGGCTTATGGTGAGCCGGTCGCAACCCGCCAGCATTTCGATCTCGCCGGTATTGCGGAAACTCGCGCCCATGACAACGGTTTTGTAACCGTGACATTTATAGTAGTTGTAAATGCGCGTCACCGACTGAACACCGGGGTCTTCTGCGGGGGGAAAGCTGTCTCTGTCACTGTTCGCAATGTGCCAATCGAGGATTCGACCCACAAACGGTGATATCAGAAAGGCACCAGCGTCGGCACAGGCCGCTGCCTGGGCAAAGGAGAACAGCAGAGTCAGGTTACAGTGGATATCTTCCTTCTCAAGCTGTTCGGCTGCTTTGATGCCCTCCCACGTGGAGGCAACCTTGATCAGCACACGGCTCGGATCAATGCCACGCTGGTCATAGAGCTCGATCAGGCGCCGGGCCTTGGCCAGTGTAGCGTCCTTATCGAACGATAAGCGAGCGTCCACCTCTGTGGACACCACGCCGGGGATGAGCTTGAGGATCTTTTCACCCGCCATTACGGCGAGCAGGTCAGTGGCATAGCCGAGTTGGTCCTGCTCTGAGCCCCCTTGTTTTAGCGCAGTGTCGATGGCGGCATCAAGCATCGGGCGATAAGCCTCAGACGCTGCGGCTTTCAACAGCAGCGAAGG
This sequence comes from Marinobacter sp., assembly GCA_041688195.1. Taxonomy (GTDB): domain Bacteria; phylum Pseudomonadota; class Gammaproteobacteria; order Pseudomonadales; family Oleiphilaceae; genus Marinobacter. The sequence goes on along the minus strand of JBDNIR010000121.1, from coordinate 526 downwards.
GTTGGTGGTGGCATCCTGTGGCCGCCATTGGGCTATGGCATCGAGGTCGCCGGTATCGGCTACCACCGTCGTCATGGCTTTCAGTTGTTCCAGTTTGCTAGTCGTCACGTGGAGTCGTCCTGATCGTTGTAGTTTTGAAGAGTTTGCAAAGCCCCGGATAAAGCGGGGCCGCAATAGATAGCTCTATATGCCCCTACAATAACCGGCTGATTTGACAGGAACAAGAAACCTTGTCGATAAGTAGTCAGGCTGGCTGGGCGTCTCTTGTGGGGTCCGATACTTTTGCCAGCGCTGCTTCAAGGACTTCTATGCCCGCGCCCGGCCGATGGGCATTTTCGCTGATGTAGCGACGGAATTGCCGCCCCCCCGGCTGGCCATGGAAAAACCCGAGCAAATGCCGGGATATATGGCCAAGGTAGACACCACGGGCAAGCTCTGCCTTGATAAACGGAAACATCGCCCGCAGGGCCTCATGGCGGGTTTGGGTGGGGCGGGGTTGACCAAAAAATTCCGCATCCACCTGTGA
>JBDNIR010000120.1:0-5808 GCA_041688195.1 Marinobacter sp. | reverse complement strand
TAGGCGTCTTCCAGGCCATCAAGAAACATCGAATCCATCACCTGACCATGCCCCATACGCATACCGGCACGAGCCTTGGGTAACAGATAAGGCGCCTGGCTCATGTTTTCCATACCACCGGCAATCATGATGCGGTTGGTGCCAGCCTTGATCTGATCATGGGCCATGATGACGGCCTGCATGCCGGAACCACACATCTTGTTGACGGTGGTACAACCCGAAGAATCGGGAATACCAGCGGCGCGGGAGGCCTGTCGCGCTGGCGCCTGGCCGAGCCCGGCCGATAACACACAGCCCATAATCACTTCATCGATATCAGCAGGTGACAGCCCGGCGCGTTCAATGGCCGCCTTAATGGAAATAGCGCCCAGGTCCGGCGAGCGCACTGAGCTCAGGGCGCCCATCATGCCGCCCATGGGGGTACGGGCCGAGCCCGCGATCACTACGTTATTGTCTGACATAATCTTACCTCAATAGGTTGAACGGCCCGTTCACGCCCGGCCCAGAAGCGAGCGCGCGATGACCTCTTTCATGACCTCGGATGTGCCGCCGTATATCCGCTGGACCCTGGCATCCATGAAGGCGCGGGAAATCGGGTACTCGGTGGTATAACCATAGCCACCGAATAATTGCAGGCAGCCATCGGCAACCCGGCACTGCATTTCCGTGGCGCTGTACTTGGCCATGGAAGCCGTTGCCGCATCCAGTTCTCCCCGTTCGTACTCGGCGATGCACTGGTCGACAAACGCTTTGTTAATGCGGTAGTCGGTTTCCATTTCGGCAATCTGAAAACGGGTGTTCTGGAACTGCTTGAGCTTTTGCCCAAACAGCACACGTTCATCGACGTAGGTCAGCGTCAGATCCAGCGAGCCCCGCGCCGCTGCCACCCCCAATGCGCCAATAACCAGGCGTTCTCTGGGCAACTCGGTCATCAGATACATGAAGCCCTGGCCTTCCTCGCCCAACAACGCTGAGCGGGGAACGCGCAAGTCAGAGAAAAACAGCTCCGAGGTGTCACCACAATGTTGCCCGATCTTGTCCATGTTACGGCCCCGGCTGTAACCAGGCAGTGATGTGTCCACCAGAAACAGGCTGATGCCCCTGGCGCCCGCCTTCGGATTTGTTTTGACAGCCACGATGACCATATCCGCGTGCTGGCCGTTGGTGATGAAGGTTTTTGAGCCGTTGAGAATGTAATCATCCCCGTCTGCCACCGCGCTGGTGCGCATGGCCTGCAAATCACTGCCAGCGCCGGGCTCCGTCATGGCGATAGCACCGACCGCCTCGCCAGAGGCCATCTTCGGCAACCACTGCTGTCGCTGCTCTTCATTGCCGATATGGCTCAGGTACGGCGCGACAATATCCGAGTGCACCATGACGTTCGTGGACAAAGCGCCGAACCCCATACGCGCAAGCTCTGCACCCACCACCACCGAGTACTCGAATGGCACGCCGCAGCCGCCGTACTCTTCTGGCATATCCACACACAGCAGGCCCGCCTTACCCAGGGTCCGCCAGAGCTCTCGCGGCACAATGCCGGCTTTATCCCAGCTCTCGTAATGGGGCGACACCTCGCTTTCGAAGACTTTCACGACCGTGTCGCGGAACAACCCCAGCTCTTCGGCTTCAATAGTCATCGCCATCGTGTTCTCCAGATTATTCAAATAAAAAAACGTATGCGTGATGTTCGCTAGCCGCCCCGACTATTACTTAACAGGGGCCTGACGGGTCACCCGAAAAGGTGTCTGTCAGGAAATAATAAAAGCGGTTAACGATAGTGTGGCCCAGTGTGAGCTCCGGCGCCATGACATAAACAGGCAGGAAATTAAAGTTGAAATCATCCCGTAACCAATCCAAACCCATTATTGGTCAATTGGCGTTCATGTCTCGTGCGTCCTATAATTGATCTATAGAGACAACAGGACACACCTATGGTGGAACAAACTGAACATCTCCCTAGTTTCGAGGCCGGCAAAACGTCCGAAACTGATAGGGAGCATGAAATTGATATTGAGCGGCTCGAGCGGGTTCTTGCTCAGTTTAAGCACGTCCGTAGGGGGGCTACGCCAAAAGCTGCCGCCAAACTGAGCAAGGCTCGCCGTGATCTTTTGATGAGATCTTTTGAAGCCATGGCTCGGGAAATTTATCAATTTGACGCGTTGGAGATCAAAGACCTTTCAACCAAATCAGATCCACGATTGCTTGTGGAGCTTGCCCAATCGGTCCTGAGTGATACCCCGGTTGACCGTACCGAACGCATGGCGCTCAAAGGAGCAGAGCGCTTTCGGGCGCTTTTGGACAAGTTTGACGGTTCCGTCTCAACTAAATGGGCATGTGACTTTCTGGGCAGCACTGAGGCTGCCGTGCGCAAGAGGGTGCAAAGGAAAACGCTTTTGGCTCGCCGGATGCCTAACGGGGAATTGAGCTTTCCTCGTTTCCAGTTCAATGAATCCGCTGGTGATCTAGTGCGGTGCCTGCAGTCGTTTTTGGCACATGTGAACTCATGGCCGGTAGAAGAGATCGTGCGGTTTTTGCTAGTGCGACATAACCCCTCCGTCTCAGATGAAAATCCGTTGGCAATGCTCAAGCAGGGCCGGTTGAAGCAGGCTATTGCACTTGCGGACATGCATCTCACTCAAAGGCCGTAAGGATGTCACGACTACCAGAGACCACGGATACGGTCGACAACCTTCCAATCAAGGTGATTCGGCTAGATGACTCACTCTACCGCGTAAATTCAACAGAGTTTAAGTCTCCGGTGTTTTATTCAAAAGCATCGAATAATCGGTGGACCCCCTTAGAAGGCGAACCGGGAGTCTGCTATTTTGCGTTGTCAGAAACCGGGGCGATCGCTGAAACCGTATGTAGAAATGCAGCATATCTGGACGAAGCGGAGAAATCGGTTAGTCTCGAATCCCTGTCTCGGCTGGCGATGTATGAAATTGTTTCTGGATACAGAATTACGCTTCTCGACCTAACAGCCTCTAACCTTGCCAGGTATCGACTGGACGCAGGCATTCTTGCGGATTATGCCCCGGGCCTCACTCCGCCCTACCAATACTGTCCAGCTTGGGCGAGTCATGCGGTTTCCCTGGGTTTAGACGGGATTCTTTACAGATCTCGACATGCCGTCGACGAGTCTTGCCTTGCCCTGTTTGAAGGATCCTCCGCCCGACTCGCGCCTGCTCGTATCGCCACGCTTGATCACCCTGATTACCTAGCGATCCTCGAAGAAGAGTTTGACTGGGCTATCAACTGAACCTGCCAATGAGAAAGCGTGCCCTAAGAATCCCATTCGGCGTACTCGAGGGTCGGTTATTGCTGTCGCATGGGCATAAATCTGAGTGAATGAGATACGCTGTGGCCCAACATCTCCTGAACCACTCGGGTACCCGCATCGTGCCGAAGCACATCAATTTCATCATTTGCGAGACACCTCGCAACCGTTAGCGATAGCCTTCCAGAACTGTGGCTGACTCAAGCCAGGATCGTAATATCGCATTTCAGCTACTTTTGAAATCTGTCTACACTCAAGACCGGGAAGTTGCGCCATTGCCCATTACGCTAACCAAGGTCTAGCAGGAGGTGGCGCCTGGACATCGGGTTACCGAGCAGCCGCAGCGGCAAAGTTTCCGAGCGCAGTCGAAATCTTACCCAACACCTCGTCACAGCCTTCAATGTTATGACGCTTCGCCAGATAGCCTGGGTCGTTATAAGCCAGCCAGACGTCGCCCGCCTGGTCCTGCCAGATCAGCATTTTCTGCGGCAAGTCGATGGCGACACTCTGGCTGCAGAGCATGAGAGGCGTACCAACTTTCGGATTGCCGAAAATAACCACTTCCGTTGGTCGCAACTCCAGGCCAGCGCTTTTTGCGCCTTTGCTGTGATTAATTCGCTCAAACACCGTCATGCCCTTGCCCTCAAGGACCGATACCAGTTGATCCGCCGTATCGGACACACTGTGTTTGCTTTGTGTCACGATGAGGCCGTTGTCTGCATAGGCGTTGGATGCCACAAAAAGCATCGCAACTACGAAAATCTGAAACACACGCATAAGGTTCTCCTTGGATAACTGAGCAAGATCTGCAAACGATACTACGTTTAAAGGGATCGGTCGCCAAACGGGGCTATCTGAGCATATATAGACAAGATGGACGAACATGCGCTGCTGGCCGATGCACTGAAAGAGCAGCGCACCAAAGTGGTTACTTGCAGTCTTTCGGCGCACCGATTTGAGGCACCACCATCCCCGATCCGAACAATAAACGCACACTGAGTGTGGCGCAAGCTGGCCGATAACGGGCTTTTTGAAGATGTGGCATCGTGTTTGCTGAGTCCATGTTGAGGAATCAAATGGCCAGTGGCCATGGGCCAGCTTGATGCAGGCCAGGACTCACACAGTGAACACCAATAGACCGCTAGGGTTCCGGTCAGCCTAAAGCTGACGCCTGGTCCGAGAGCAGTCGACCTTCTTTGCAAGGTTACACGGCGGGACAAAAGCCCGGGAGGACGATCAAAGGCGCACTCGCCATTTGATTCCTCTTCACCGTTCGCAAAGGAGGTCCACCATGACCCGCACGCTTTACACAACTCTGCTTCTGCTTTGCACACTTGTTTTTACCCCCGTCACCATGGCGAAAGACTCCTTCAACGTCTGCTGGTCGATCTATGTTGGCTGGATGCCATGGGGTTACGGGGAGGACGCCGGCATTGTGAAGAAATGGGCCGACAAGTACGACATCGAAATTAATGTGGTACAGATCAATGACTACATTGAATCCATCAACCAGTACACCGCTGGCCAGTACGATGGCTGCGTGATGACCAACATGGACGCGCTGACCATTCCTGCCGCCGGTGGCATTGACTCCACAGCGCTGATTGTAGGCGACTTCTCCGATGGTAATGACGGTGTGGTTTTGAAAGGTGAAAGCGACCTTAGTGCCATTGAAGGTCAGCGAGTCAACCTGGTTGAACTGTCTGTCTCCCATTACATACTGGCGCGGGGGCTTGAAACCGTAGGCCTGAGTGAACGTGATCTTACCGTGGTCAACACCTCCGATGCTGACTTGGTCTCCGCCTTCAGCAGCAGTGACGTGACTGCCGTTGCGACCTGGAACCCGCTGCTGAGCGAAATTCTGAAAACTCCAGACAGCAACATGGTGTTCGACTCCTCCCGGATTCCCGGTGAAATCATCGACCTGATGGTGGTCAATACCGAAGTCCTGGAGGCTAACCCCAAGCTGGGTAAAGCGCTCACTGGCGCCTGGTACGAAATCATGGCCAAGATGCAGGGCGACAGCGACGAAGCGAAGGCAGTGCGCACCGCTCTGGCTGATGCCTCCGGTACCGATCTGGCAGGCTACGAAAGCCAGCTTGCCAGCACCCGTATGTTCTATGACGCCAAAGACGCCGTTGCGTTCGTCAATAGCCCCAAGCTGAAAGGCACCATGCAGAAAGTAGCCGAATTCTCCTTCCAGCATGGCCTGCTGGGTGACGGTGCACCGGATGCCAGCTTTATCGGTGTCGAAACACCGGCAGGCACCTATGGCAACGGTGGCAACACCAAACTCCGATTTATTCCGGACTACATGCAAATGGCCGCTGACGGCGAGCTTTAACAGCCGCCTGAAACGTCCGAAAACGCACGAGCTGGCCTGGCATCTCCAGGCCAGCTCGCTAACCGGCCGGAAGAACCTCCATGAAAAAGCTGATCAATCACCAACCCGGAGTCGTCTCCCGCTGGGCGCTGGGGCTGCTGCCGTTCGTGCTGATTGCCATCGTCTACACGCTGTCATCTAACGCGCG
>JBDNIR010000119.1:0-4945 GCA_041688195.1 Marinobacter sp. | reverse complement strand
TCACGTAATCAATAGAGTTGTACTGGCTGGCGCCAAAGAAGAACTGCAGGGCTCGGGCAACCTGCTGCACAACCGCTTCACGGAAAGGCGCAAGCACCTCGGACTCGTAATCATCGGGCAGCCCACCTTGCTTTTTCGCCAGGCCAGCCTCTTCAAGCGAGAGGCCGTAGCGACGCTGAATTTCCTCGGTCAACTGCTTACCACCGAAGAGCTGCTCGCGGGTGTATACGGTTTTGCCTTCAGCAAGAACACTCAGCGTTGTCATAGTCGCCCCGACATCCACAATGGCAACCACGAGCTCCTCGCCCTGGGATTCAAGCTGCGGCTCAATCAGCGAGTAGGCACGTTCAAGCGCATACGCCTCCACATCCACAATCTTTGCGGTAAGCGATGCAATACTGAGCGCATCTTCACGGATGTCGACGTTCTCTTTGCGGCAGGCTGCCAGCAGAACGTCAACTTGATCAGGATTGGATTCAGAGGGGCCCTGGACTTCAAAGTCGATGGCGACTTCATCAAGGGGATACGGAATGTATTGATCAGCTTCCAGAGCGATCTGATCTTCCATCTCGAATTCATTGAGGCCCGAATTCATTTGTATCAGCTTGGTTATAACAGCGGAGCCCGACACTGCCACAGCAGCATGTTTGACACCCGTTCGAGCTTTGCCAGCGACACGCTTCAGCGCTTCACCAACAGCCTCAACGTCTGTTATGTTTTTCTCAACCACAGCGTTCGCCGGCAGTGGTTCCACTGCGTAGCTTTCTACCCTGTAGCGATCGCCCTGTTTAGAGAGCTCTAACAGCTTTACCGAGCTGGAGCTGACATCCACACCCAGAACAGCATTGGATTTCTTACCGAACAATCCAAACACGCGCTCACCCTATACCTGGTTACATGCACCCGGTTATGTGTTTTTTATTTAAGAGAATTTTTTCTGCTTTACGTCTACAATGCCATCTCGTTATTTTGAGAGTCATTGTATTGACGAAACTCGTTCGTCCTTCTTAAAGCAATTTCTCAAATGATAGACCTATATCCAACAGTTGTCAGAAAAAATGTCCCGACTCTTCCGCACATCTCGCATCGTTGCCTGGCTTTTCTTGACGGGCATAAGTCTCGCCATAATCGTGACCTCCAGTTTTTACCTCTACCTGAGGCCAGGCCTTCCCTCTGTCGATCAACTGACAGACATCCAACTGCAAACTCCATTAAGGGTCTACAGCGCAGACAACAGATTAATAGCAGAATTCGGTGAAAAGAGAAGGGCACCAGTCACAATAGAACAGATCCCTACAATTCAGTTACATGCCTTTCTGGCCGCGGAAGACAGCCGTTTCTATGAGCACTTCGGGGTCGATTTCAGAGGCCTGATGCGGGCTGCCGTCGAATTGGTGACCACCGGAGAAATACAATCCGGGGGCAGCACCATCACAATGCAGGTTGCAAAAAATTACTTTTTGTCACGTGACCGGACCTTCATCCGCAAGTTCAACGAGATACTTCTAGCTCTTCAGATCGAACGCGAACTCCCTAAAGATCAGATTCTGGAACTCTATCTCAACAAGATTTATCTCGGTAACCGAGCCTATGGTATCGAGTCCGCAGCGCGCGTTTACTACGATAAAAGCGTAAGCGAACTGTCGCTGGCTCAGATGGCGATGCTGGCCACATTACCCAAAGCGCCCTCTGCCTATAACCCGATCGCCAATCCAGAACGCGCGACAATCCGGCGAAACTGGGTTCTTGGCCGCATGAGGGATCTGGGGCACATTACACCGGCTGCCTACGAACTGGCGGCAAAAGCCCCTGTTACGGCGAGCTACTACGCACCCTCCACCGAAGTAGACGCAGATTACGTGGCCGAAATGGCGCGCTCGGAGCTGGTCGCCCGTTATGGTGAGGCAGCTTACACCGATGGCTATAAAGTCACGCTGACCGTGAACAGCGAAAAGCAGCAGGCCGCCACCGATGCCTTGCGCAATGGGCTTGAAGCATACGACCGGCGCCACGGCTTCCGGGGCCCAGTCGGCAAGCTCGACGCAGAGGCCCTGACACCCGACAATCTGACCCAGGCGATGGCAAGCTATCCTCGCGTCGAGTCGCTATATCCTGCGGTGGTTACCGAGATCCGGGACAACGAAGTCAGCCTGTTCTCCAGACATCTGGGCGAACTTTCCATGGCATTTGAAACGATGACATGGGCTCGGCGCCATCGAACCGAAAACCTCCTCGGCCCCGAACCGCAGACACCGTCTGACGTTGTTACTGAGGGGGATGTGGTTTACGTCAAGCGCCAGCAAACTGCAGAAAATATCGAAGTAACGGCCCCAGACGCCGATGATGGCGAGCTTTCAGTGGTGCCGATACAAAAAGTGGCTCTGGCCCAGGTTCCCAATATACAAGGCGCTCTGATTTCCCTCGATGCAAAAACCGGCGGCATTCAGGCACTGGCGGGCGGCTACAGCTTTAACCAGACCAAATACAATCGTGCCACCCAGGCCCGACGCCAGCCAGGCTCAACCTTCAAACCGTTCCTGTATCTCGCAGCTCTCGAGCGCGGCGTAACACCAGCGACCCTGTTCAACGACGCTCCGATTGTATTCGACGACATTGACCTGGAAACCACCTGGCGACCCCAGAACTCTTCTGGCCAGTTCTACGGCCCGACACGCCTTCGGGAGGCGCTGTATCGATCGCGTAATCTGGTATCGATCCGCCTGCTGCAGGATGTGGGAATAAACAACACCATTGATTATCTCGAACAGCTCCAGATCAACACAGAGGGTATGCCACGAGACCTGTCTCTTGCTCTGGGCAGCGGCAACCTGACACCAATGGAGGTTGCCCGGGGCTTTGCGGTAATCGCCAATGGCGGCTACGATGTCGAACCGTATCTGATCCAGACCATACAAAACAGCAACGACAAGATCCTGTATGAGGCCCCGTCGGTCGTTCTATGCGACAACGAATGCGACACCCTTACCGCAGAATCACCGAACCCGGAGGTTGGCTTTCCTGCCATGAGGATTGCAAAACGCCTCGCGGATGAACGCTCCGTCTATATACTTCATTCAATGCTCAGGGACGTTATAACACGGGGCACAGGCCGCAGGGCGCTGGCCTTGGGCCGCGATGACATTGGCGGGAAAACCGGGACGACCAACGAGCAGCGAGACACCTGGTTTGCCGGCTTTAACTACAATATTGCAACGATTGCCTGGGTTGGCTTTGACCAACCGACTTCATTGGGACGGGCTGAGTATGGCGCCACCGCAGCACTACCAGTTTGGCTCGACTATATGCAGGTTGCCATGGAGGACGAGCCTCGCTCCTTCATGCCTCAGCCAAACGGCATTGTGAGCATAAGGATTGACCCCGAGAGCGGCAAGCGCGCTCGACCCGGACAGTCTGATGCCATCTTCGAACTGTTCCGTGAAGAGGATACGCCTGCCGCTCTCGCGGGGGACGATAACGGCGGTGGAGTATCACCGGGGGATGACAGCAATCTTCCCCAGGAGATTTTCTGACCTGTCCGGCCCAAAGGGCTTATCGCTTACCTGATGTCGTCAATAGACTTCAACGGGTAGTGCGCGGGGTAAGGATTACGCGCAACGCCCGAGTCCACCGCCGCTCTGGCGACCGCAGCAGGCACGACTTCAAGAAGACGCACGTCCATAGGTTTTGGAATGATGTACTCACGGCCAAACTCAAAGCTTGCCGCACCGTAAGCTTCGCAGATTTCCGCTGGCACAGGCATTTTTGCCAGCTCTCGAATGGCGTTAACCGCAGCAATCTTCATCTCTTCGTTGATGGCTGTCGCCCGGACATCCAGAGCACCACGGAAGATGAACGGAAAGCCCAACACGTTATTAACCTGGTTCGGATAGTCTGACCGGCCAGTCGCCATGATCAAATCACTGCGGGCCGCCAATGCTAACTCAGGACTGATTTCCGGGTCCGGGTTGGAGCATGCAAACACAATCGGGTTTGCAGCCATTTTCATCAAGCTTTCGACCGGAAACAGATCCGGGCCGGAAAGACCGAGGAAAACGTCAGCGCCATCAATAGCATCATCCAGCGTGCGCTTGTCCGTCTCGTTAGCAAACATCGCTTTGTACTGGTTCAAATCATCCCGTCCGGAGTGAATTACCCCTTTGCGGTCAAGCATGTAGATGTTTTCAGACTTGATGCCACAGCTGACCAGCAGCTTCATGCAGGCAATCGCTGCAGCGCCGGCACCCAGGCAGACCACTTTTGCCGACTCTGGCGTCTTGCCCACCAATTCGAGTGCGTTCAGCATGCCCGCAGTCGTTACAATCGCTGTACCGTGCTGATCGTCGTGAAAGACGGGGACATTGCACTTCTCGATGAGCGCGCGCTCGATCTCGAAGCACTCAGGGGCTTTGATATCTTCAAGGTTAATACCACCAAACGTGTCAGCGATCCGCTCGACGGTCTCTATGAACGCTTGCGGACTTTCCGAGTTCACCTCGATATCAAATACATCAATGCCGGCAAAGCGCTTGAAGAGTACGCCCTTTCCTTCCATAACTGGCTTGCTCGCCAGCGGCCCGAGGTTACCCAAACCGAGGATCGCGGTACCGTCAGAGATAACGGCAATAAGGTTGCCCTTACCTGTGTACTTGTATGCGTTTTCGGGGTCCTTTGCGATCTCGCGGACCGGCTCGGCAACCCCGGGGCTGTACGCCAAAGACAGGTCGCGGGCCGTTTTGGTGGGCTTGGTGATTTCAACACTCAGCTTACCAGGCCGCGGCTTGGCGTGATATTCAAGGGCTGCTTCTTTCAGATCTTGAGACATTGCCACTGTTCCGTTAGTCACGTTAAAAGGGACGGAGATTCAATATTATCTCTCTGGTCCCACCAACACATCGGTCGGCGAGAGCGCGACATTATGGCGCGAAGGCCAAAATCAAACAAGGGT
>JBDNIR010000118.1:0-6336 GCA_041688195.1 Marinobacter sp. | reverse complement strand
GGGCTTTGCAGTCGCGATCGCGGTTGGGCTGGTGGTGTCGATGTTTACTTCAATCTCGGTAACCCGGTTATTAATGGAGTGGCGCATTGCCAAAATGGGCAAGGCGCCATTGACGTTAGGCCGCGCTAGTTGGCTGGACCGCGCGCCGGATGCCGCACCCATCAACTTTATGGGCGTGCGGGCACGGGGTTTGATGCTCTCTGCCATTCTCTCCGTGGTTTCCATTGGCCTGTTGTTTCAGCCGGGGGTGGAACAGGGTATCGATTTCAAGGGTGGCACCCTGGTTGAAGTCAACGGCGATCAGAACCTGTCCATCGAAGCCCTGCGTGCAGGGCTGGAAGCCCGGGGCCTCGACAAAGCAGAGATTCAGCCCGTCAGTGCCGACGGCAACTTCCTGCTGCGCACACCTGTTGATGGTGAAGCGGGCAGCGGTGCCAGGTTGGTGGAAGACATAAAAGCCACCGTGCAATCTATCGATGCCACGGCAGAGTTTCCGCGGGTGGACGTGGTGGGTCCGAGTGTTAGCGAACACTTTATCGACACCAGTATTCTGGCAGTTTTACTGGCGGGCCTGGGAATGTTTATCTATCTGTGGTTCCGGTTTGAGCGCTACTTTGCGGCGGGAGCCATGCTGACCCTGGCGCTTGATGTGACCAAAACCCTGGGTTTCTTCGTGCTGTTCGGTATTGAATTCAATCTTACGGCGGTGGCTGCATTACTGGCTTTAATTGGTTACTCGGTGAACGACAAAGTGGTCGTGTTTGACCGCATCCGGGAGAACCTAAAGCTGTATCCGGACAAGCCACTCCGGGCGCTGATCAACGAAAGCCTGACTTCAACGCTGACTCGCACTCTCTATACATCGGTAACGACGTTCCTCGCGATCCTGCCCATGGGTATTGCTGGCGGAGAAGCCGTAGCCAGTTTTGCCCTGCCGATGTTGTTCGGTATTGTGGTGGGCACCAGCTCATCTATTTTCATCGCCGCGCCGCTGGTGTTGATGTTTGGCGAGCGGGCACTGCGCAATGCGAAACAAGAGGCCGAAAAACTGGCTGCGGCGGGGGAGGAAAGTCTGTTTCTCAGGGAAGATCGACCCTGAAAATTAAATTAAGAAAGCCAGCTACGCCGGGGCTTGCTGAGTCGAGCCCGGCGTTGCCTCGGTATCTACCTATACGCAGGTTAAGCAATTTTAATTAGCTTGCGGTGATGTCCACACATCACTACGCCTACCGGCTTCAGCCGGCCAAAGTCCGGTCTGAATTCTTCAGGCTGCTCCCCATCTCGTTTTTCGTGGTGGCATTTGGTATGGCATTTGGACTGGCCGCCGTTCAAAAAGGCCTGGCACCACTGGAAGCCACACTGATGAGTGTGATGGTGTTTGCTGGCGCCTCTCAGTTTGCCACTCTTGAAATGTGGGGGTCGGAGGTCGCCGTATTGCCCATGATGGCGGTGGTCTTCGCGATTAATTCCCGCCATTTGCTGATGGGCGCCTCGCTTTACCCGATGTTGCGGGAGCTGCCACCCGGGCAGCGTTACGGCATTAACCTGGTACTGACAGACGCCAACTGGGCGGTCGCGGCGCAGGATTATCAACAAGGTAAACGCAATCTTGAAGTGATTCTCGGCGGCGGGGTGGTGCTCTGGTTTGCCTGGCTGATCGGTACCCTGTTGGGGGTTTACTTCGGGCGACTGTTGCAGGACCCGCAAAGCCTGGGGCTGGATATGGTACTGGGCTGTTTTTTGCTGGCTATGGCTTTGGGCGGCAAGAAGACACCCAAGGTTTTGGTGGCTTGGGCGGTGGCCGCTACCGCTGCCATGATGGCGTACTGGTGGATGCCGCCCCACACCCATGTGGTAGTGGGTGCTCTGGCAGGTGGCACCGTGGGCTTTTTCTGGCTGGAGAAAAAACGCTTATGACCATCGAAACCACGGTAGCCGGAACCCTGCTGCTGATCGCGATCATGACGGTGGTGACTCTGATCACCCGTTTTGGTGGTATCTTCCTGATGTCCTTCGTCACCATCAATCCCAGGGTGGAAGGTTTCATCAACGCTATGGCCAGCTCAGTGCTGATTGCCATTCTGACGCCCATGGCCATTGAAGGAGATATCGGTGCACGGTTAGCGCTGGGAACCACAACAGTGCTGATGCTCGCCTTCCGCAAACCGTTACCCGCCATTGCCGCCGGCATCCTGGCGGCCGCCGCAGGCCGGTATTTCCTATAGACACCGCCCCTACATCCGCCCGATTGTTTTGTAGGAGCGACTTCAGTCGCGAAACGGTGCAGGGCATCTGGAATGATCGCGGTTAAAACCGCTCCTACAGGGAGGCCCCCGCTCGGTTATTTTGTAGGAGCGACTTCAGTCGCGAAAGAGGTTCTCAGGCCGCTTTCTTGCGGGCCTCTTTGATGAGGTCGTAGGCGTGGCTGATTTCGCTGGTTTTTTCTTCTGCCATCTCCCGCATGCTCTCCGGCATCCCGCGTCCTGCGAGTTTATCCGGGTGGTTTTCGCTCATGAGCTTGCGGTAGGCACGCTTGAGTTCTGCATCGCTGGCTTCGAGCGACATCCCCATGGTTTTGTAGGCATTATCGAGTTGCTGACCGGTGGACGCGTTGGGTGAAGCACCACCGCGAGCTCCTCGCAACATGGCTTCGAGCTGGTCAACCTGAGTTTCCGGCAATCCCAGCCCACGGGCGATACGTACCAGCATTTCATGTTCGGAAGGGTGGATTTCCCCGTCCGCCACCACCGCAGAAACCTGAACCTGGAGAAACATCTGCAGCAGGGCGGGTTGGCCGCGGCTCAGCTTCAGGAAATGCGCCAGTTCAGCGTCCAGATCAAAATCATCGGATTTACCTCGGGCAAAGGCCACCTTGGCTTTTTCCTGCTGCTCTTCGTTCAACCTGAATTTCTGAAACAGGGTTTCAGCAACGCGAATCTCATCCTGGCTGACCACCCCGTCGGCTTTACACAGGGCGCCCATGACGGCAAAGACTGAGTCCAGGAACTGGGACTGCACCCCAATCAGCCCCTTATAAAGTTTCTTTTTGAGCGCCCGCAATAGAATCACGCCAAGAAAAGCGCCAACCAGAAAGCCGGGGAAACGGCCGAATGCATAGCCGATAAGGCCACCAACAATAATCGCAAATAACATCGCAGGATCCTGAATAGCTGGGGAGCTGTTCAGAGGCTCCCTGGAAATATCAGCGGCCATCATACCCTTTTTTTCAGGTCTCAAGCACCATCAGGGCCTGACCGGCGTTGATCTGCTGGCCTTCTTCCCGTGCAATAGCGATAACCTTGCCGGCCTCCGGAGCGGTAATTTCAATTTCCATCTTCATGGATTCCAGAATCGCTACCATCTGTCCCTCGCTGACCTGATCGCCTTCTGCCACGCAAAGTTTCCAGAGACTACCTGCCACTGGCGATTCCACCGGAGTGCCATCGGGAAGCCCGTCACTGTCGTGTTCAGCCAGATCCTGTTGCGATTCGAAATTGATCTGGCCACTGGCTACCCAGCGTTCCAGTTCTTCTTCAAAGGCCTGGTTGCGGGCCTCAGTAAAGGACTGGATCTCGCCAACATGGGTTTCCAGAAAGGCCTGATATTCATTCAGGCTGAAGGTGGTTTCCTCGATTTTCAGCGAGTAATCCCCTTTCGGGAAATCCCTACGGATTTGCCTGAGTTCATCAGCTTCCACTTCAAAAAACCGTATCTGGTCGAAGAACCTGAGCAGGTTGGGTTGGGTGAACTCGGTGGTGCGGCGATAGCGGTTCCACATCTGCAGGGTGCGCCCCACAAACTGATAGCCACCGGGACCTTCCATGCCATAAACGCAAAGATAGGAGCCGCCGATACCGACTGAGTTTTCTGCCGTCCAGGTACGGGCAGGGTTGTACTTGGTGGTGACCAGACGGTGCCGCGGATCATAAGGCGTGGACACCGGTGCGCCCAGGTAGACGTCCCCAAGACCCATTACCACATAACTGGCCTCGAAAAATATGCGCTTGACTTCCGCCACGGCCGCCAGACCATTGATACGGCGGATAAACTCGATATTGCTGGGACACCAGGGTGCGTCCTTGCGCACTGACTGCATGTATTTCTCGATGGCCAGACGGCAGGCTTCGTCATCCCAGGAAATCGGCAGATGCACGATGCGCGACGGCACCTCCAGGTCTTGCTGCTGTTGCAAGTGGGTCTCGGCATCTTCCAGCAAAGTGAGTAGCTGTTCTCGCGGCAGTCTGACCGGATCAAAATGTACCTGCAGCGAGCGGATGCCCGGGGTCAGCTCCAGAATGCCATCCAGGCCCTGTTGCTGCAGCCAGAGCATCAGCGCATGAGCCCGGAAACGCAGCCGAAGGTCCAGCTCCAGCGGGCCGTATTCGATCAGCAGGTAGCGGTCGCCGGAGGGGCGATAGACCACCTGCACGCCTGCCTGCTCAGCACTCAGGATTTTCAGCACCGGTGTGGCAGGACGATAGGCCGCACACTCATCGTCCACGATTGTCAGTTCATTGATCATAGAGTCCTGGGCTAGCGCAAGGTGGTCTGCATCCTCCAGGCTGACGGGCTGGAAGCGAATCCGGTCTCCGGCCTTGAGCTGGCCGAGCTTCCACAGGTCGGCCTTGATGGTTGTGACCGGGCACACAAAGCCTCCCAGTGATGGCCCGTCGGGCCCCAGGATGACCGGCATGTCGCCGGTGAAATCCACGGTGCCGACAGCGTAAGCATTGTCATGGATATTGGATGGGTGCATGCCAGCCTCTCCGCCATCCCGCCGCGCCCACTGCGGCTTCGGCCCGACCAGACGGATGCCGGTGCGGCTGGAGTTATAATGCACTTGCCAGTCGGTAGCGAAGAACGTGTCGCTCGACGAAATCCGGGTTCTCACTGAGGAAGCCATAGCCGGGATGCACGGCCTCAACGCCTGCCTGCTTCATGACGGCGAACAGCTTGTACTGGTTCAGGTAGGTGTCGCTGGCGGAGCCGCTGCCCAGGGCATGGGCCTCATCAGCCAGCCGGGTGTGCAGGGAGTCGGCATCGGCGTCGGCGTAAACGGCTACGCTGGTTACGCCCAGGGTTTTCAGAGTGCGTATGATACGGGTGGCGATGGCGCCTCGGTTGGCGATCAATACCTTGCTGAACATGGTGGTCGTCCTGCTCGGGCGGGTCGTCCCGCCTTGACGTTCTTGCCGCCGAGGTCGTCCCCGGGGCGGCCAGTCAGGCCTTTAATCGTTTTATGTTCAGGCTGCCCAAACGATGATCTCAATCGGCGTCGGGTTGTAGCCGTTGCAGGGATTGTTGAGCTGGGGGCAGTTGGAGATCAGCACGATGGTGTCCATCTTTGCCGTCAGCTCCACATACTTGCCAGCGCCGGAGATGCCGTCCTCGAAGGTCAGGCCGCCCTCGGCGGTCACCGGTACGTTCATGAAGAAGTTGATGTTATGGGTGATGTCCTGTTTTTCAGGCCGTATTCTTCATGGCGGTTGATCGCCAGCATCCAGCTGTCCCGGCAGGCGTGCATGCAGCGTTTTTCGAGGTCGTACCGCATGGTATTGCTTTCGGTGGCACAGGCGCCGCCCAGGGTGTCGTGACGGCCACAGGTATCGGCGACGATTTCCAGCAGGGGATTGCCCCGGTTGGTCATCAATGTGGTGCCAGCGGTCAGGTAGACATTGCCCTGTTCCCGGATGGTGTCGGTAGCGCTGTAGCGCTCGGCCGGGTCATCGGCGCTGTAGAACAGGGTGTCAGCAGCCTGGTTGCCTTCCAGATCCAGAATCCGGAGGGTCTCACCGGCTTTGATGGTGCGAATGAAATAGTCACCGGCCAGTACGGTTTCCCGGAACCTGGCATCGGCGATCTGACGTGCGCTTGCTTTGATCATGATCCGCTCCTTAGGCGTTCCCGACCTGGGTCGCAAACGGCGGCTCCAGGTAGTACAGGCGGTTGTTTTCCAGCGCCCGACGGTTTTCCGGCCGGTGGTTCAGGCAGAAGTCATCCTCGGTTAATGGTGCTGCTGTCAGGAATTCGCAAAGCACCGGATGGCTGGGATAGTCGATGGCCGGATTTAACGGGTGAGGGCAACTGTGCATGACTACCAGAGCGTCCATATCAAAGCGCAGGGTGACGCTGGCGCCGGGCATGTTGACCGCGGGGTCATACTGCAGGTTGCCTTCGTTATCGGTCATGACTTTGCTGAACAGGTTCAGGTTGGCGGCCATGTCCCGCTCGGTCAGGCCGTATTTGGCCAGCTCGGTGAGAAAGCTGTCTTCGCCACTCAGGTACCAGTCATCGTGATGGTCCTGGTAGTTGTGTTCACCATACTTTTTCAGACAG
>JBDNIR010000501.1:0-4519 GCA_041688195.1 Marinobacter sp. | reverse complement strand
CGGCGTGGTTGCCGGTGCTGCCGGCTGGTTGGCGGATGCGTCGGACTGGATCAGGAATCGGTTATTCACCCAGTCGCCGAGGGTATTCCAGACATCGTTCCGGATTGCCCAGGCGTCCGGAGCGCCCGGCATACTGCGGCTGGCCGATTCATAAAGGGCTGCAGCAATGTCGTCCGGCCCCGCACCCTCGGTGGCCATCAGCCAGATCAGAGAGGCGGTTTCGTTCAGACCGCTCAGGTGGCCGAGGCGGGTGTCGTACAGATACACCTGGTCTTCACTGAGGGTGTCTTCCGCCACCCAGCGTTCAAACCGTGGTTGCTGTAAGGAACGGTCAGACAATGCCTGGGCCACCACCCAGTCGGACAGTCGTGGCAGCGCCATGAAAGGCAGATACGTTGCCGGGTCTGCCCCGGGAACCAGATTCTTGAAGCCGCCGCTGCGGGCCATTTCATCCTGGGTTTCCCGGACCAGCCGCTCAACCACAGAGCCGGTTTCCACAGTGACAGGCTTGCTATTGAGGCCCACCATTTCAACCATGTCGGCAACCAATGAGCTCTTGATGCCCTCCTCAATGTCGCCGCCGCTTTCCGGCCCTGCACACACCTCCAAAGAGGGGCTCAGGTTGCACTCCAGCACCCAGGGTTTTAGCTTTTCATCCACCAGGCAGTCAATACCTATCAGCTCGTAACAGCCCCGGGTATCCGCACCCACCACCCTGGAGCGTTCACGCATGGGTTCCAGGGCTGCCAGACAGGTCAGGGCCACCAAGTCCTCAATTTTGGCAAACAGGGCCTCGTCATCATGGCCCTGTTCCCGGAGCCAGGCCCGGTAACGCTCAAAGTCCACAAACTCCACCGGCACCTCGGCATCCAGATTCAGGGCATTGACGTCCGGGTTGGTCAGATAGCTGTAGGGATTGTTTGCGTTTTCCTCGTTATAGGGCGCGGAAGCCAGCTTGGCAAAACCCTGCCGGTAGAGATACACCCGAAAGGGCGATACCGAGGACACCAGAACATAAAGACGGAGAACATACTTCCGGTCATGCATGGTGTGGGGATTCTCAAGGTACTCCTGAACCATCCAGGAGGATTCCAACGGCACATCGGCCGGGTCCCCAACCAGTTGGATACCCTTGCCGCGCGCAGCGTTCTTCGGCTTCAGAATCCAGCGTTCACCCGGATTGTCCAGCGCTGCCTGCTGGAACGCGTGGTAGTCTTCCGGCATGGAGAAGACCCCAGGCACAAACGCGAGACGATCCGTCAGGTGCCCGCTACCTTTGTCCTGTCGTTCAACCCGGTCGCGCAGGTCCATCAGGCTGCGGTAAAGGAGGCTCTTCACCGTGAGCGCATTGTTGCCCGGAATGTGATTGATCTTCCGTTCCGGCCCGACCTCGCTGAAGTACTTCTGATCCGGCATGCCCGTATACCAGCAGGCGTCCCACTTCTCAGCACTCTCTGCCTTCTGCCACAGGGATTTGTCCAGCGATTGCTCAAAGAATAGGTCCTGCTCGTAGGACCTATTGCCACCCATCCAGTAGTACCGAGTCATCGTACCGCGCTCTCCGTTCCGATTGGCCACTGCAAGACAGTGATTTATTGACGTTTCAAGGATACAGACACATGAGAATTGCAATTGTTACACCACGGGCTGAATTTTTCAGTTACCTGTTCGAGTCCGTCAGGCTGGCTGGCCATCCTGACCGTTATGATATGGTTGCCTTGGTCAAAAGTTCGTTAACAACAAAAAAGGGACTGCCCTATGCGTCGCCCAACAAAGGCGGATCTAATGCCATGGCTTGCCCGCGCACTTTCCAGTACATGGGCTCACAACCTGCGACGGTCCATTCACAGCGCACGAGCCAGAGTAAAAGGCGAGACCGACCTTGTTCTGGTTTTCGTGAACCCCCGGGATCCGTTCGGATTACCCCTGCTGCAAGCACTCACCCAACTACAGAAACGCTTCATGGTGCGCTTCCAGCTCCGCACCGTCTGGCAACTGGATGAGAAGATGTACCCCGAACTGGAACTCTGGCGGTTGTGGGCTCAACAAGACGCCATAAGGATCTCCGGGTTATACCGCTTCGATCCTCCTGACCGGCCATCCCCGCCTTCACAAAACGAGTTTTTATCCGCGGCGGTCCGGTTACTTGACGCGGAACAGGCGGATGACGGTCTGCTCTCGGCCATCCGGACAATGACTGATCTCTGGGGCACAAATAACCACAATCGATCAGATACCGAGTTTTCAGATCATCACAAAAAAACACTGGCAGAGAATGAACAAAAACTCCGGCACCTTGGACACTATCAGGGCAGTATGACCTATCACCTTGGCGAATGGTTCTGGGGCGTGGATCGGCTTGACCATCTTGAACGAAGCCTCATTGATCGAGGGCTGAATCGCAACGCCTTCGTTGACATCGCTTTTAATCGAACCTGGGCCGACGTCGGAAGCCCCCCCGCCAGACTACGCGAAGGTCGCCCGACGTCTGATGCCCCGTTGGAAGTCTTCTTTTCTATTCGTAGCCCGTATTCCTACCTCGGTCTGGAACGGGCAATCACTCTGGCTCACAACTGGAATATCCCCCTTCGGCTGAGACCGGTTCTACCCATGCTGATGCGCGGACAATCTGTACCTGATGCCAAAAAGTGGTACATCTTTCATGACACCAAACGGGAGGCTCTCAAGCTGGATATACCCTACGGTTTTGTCGCCGACCCTCTGGGGCCGGGCGTGGAAAGGTGCTATGCACTGTTCGAATACGCCCGGTCACTGGGCCGTGAAATCGAGTACATACGCAGCTATGCCCGGGCCGTCAACGCCGAAGGCATTCGCTCGGAAACCAATGATGGGCTGAGAATCATCGTTGAGCGCGCGGGACTGGACTGGCAAAAGGCAAAATCTCTGTTAACAGACCAGAGCTGGCGTTCCTGGGCAGAAAACAATCGCAAGGCTATGTATGACTGCGGGCTCTGGGGCGTTCCCAGTTTCCGCTACGGGGCCGTCAGCTGCTGGGGCCAGGACCGGCTGTGGTTGATAGAAGATGAGGTTAAAAAAAGCGTGGAGACCAACCACCTCGTTTCATAACCTACTGACTTGGCTGCCAGGAACCTTGAACTTCAAGGCGCGGCATGGCTTGATTGGCCAAAGGCGCTAAACTTATCCTCAACAGAAGCCCAAACCATGACAACGCAAAAGCCCGCAGACTTCCCTTACCCGTCACACTTCGCGGACGTACTGGGTTCGCGCATGCACTATGTGGAGCATGGCAGTGGTGACCCGATACTCTTCCTGCACGGGCAGCCTACCTGGTCCTACCTGTGGCGGAATGTTCTGCCTGAACTTGAGGGCAAGGGCCGCCTGATTGCCGTTGACTTGATCGGCTACGGGATGTCTGACAAGCCCGATATCCCCTACGACATTGACGACCACATTCGTTACCTTGACGGCTTTATTGAGGCCCTGGGCCTGGATCGCATCACCATTGTCTGTCACGACTGGGGATCGTTTTTCGGCTTCCACTATGCCCACCGTAAACCCGAGCACATCAAGGGGCTGGCGTTTATGGAGGCCATGCTGACCCCGATACCGGGGTATGAGGCGTTTGACCCCCAAACCCGGGCGTTTTTCGAGACCCTGCGGTCCTCGCAGGCCAATGCCGAACGCATGATGGTCGACGAGAACCAGTTCATCGAGAATATCCTGCCTGGTATGATCTTCAGACCACTGGAACCACACGAGCTTGATGCTTATCGCGCCCCCTGGACGGACCGGCAGTCCCGCCGGATTCTGTGCAAGTTCCCGCAGAACCTGTGCATCGGCAAGGAGCCAGCCCCCATCTACCAGAAGCAAGCGGCCTACATGGAGTGGCTTCAGCAAACGGACCTGCCCAAGCTGCTGATTCACGCAGACCCCGGCCTTTTGATTCCCGCGCCGGCCGTGGACTGGTATCGCCAACAGCTGCCGAACCTGGAAACCGCGTTTGTGGGTTCTGGCCTGCACTACATTCAGGAAGACCAACCACAGAAAATCGGCCAGGCCATCGCACAATGGATGAACCGCTACGGGTTATGACTGAAAGCCATCGTTTTGAGCGCTTTAATGCTCCAACGTTTTCTTGAGTTGCTCCAGCAACCCGGCATAGATGCCGTGACAAAATTCAGCGGCCGCCTCATCATTGCCTTTCCAGCTTGAATACCACTCCACGAAGGTGCCACCATCGCCTTCCGTTACCGAACGAACCCGGACGTGCCCCTCGTAGTTGCTGATTTCTTCCGGAGAAACTGGAGAGGGGCCCTCATCGAGGCTGTAGCTGAGCTCGCTGGTGTCACGCTCAATCCCGCCCATGGGCATAGCAACGGCCAGCTCTTTATTGAAGAATTAGGTAGCCATGCTGAATATCAGAGCCGACAGCAGCAGGGTAAGTTTTCCAACCATGGCAATGTCCTTGTTGGCATCAAAGCAGTGTAGAACCTTGTACCTGCTCCCAGGTCAAGGTGCATTCCCCTTTGTCAGGCGG
>JBDNIR010000500.1:0-2415 GCA_041688195.1 Marinobacter sp. | reverse complement strand
TGGCTGTACCGAAGGCCGTTATCACAGAGATTGATCAATACCTGTTCCATTTGGCTGCGATCGAAACGGGCGAGAGGCAAATCGTGCCCGATGTTAAGCCCGATGCTGGTAGGCTGTGGATAGTTGGCGTTGACGGTTTGTCGATAGTCGTCGCAGAACTCCTTCAACCACGCCGCCAGATCAACCAGCTCACTGTCCACAGGCTGGCGCCGGGACAGGTCGAGCACGTTTTCGATAATGCCGTTCACCCGGCGGGAGTGGCGCTGAATGATATCAAGCATTTTACAGTCGCCATCTTCAAGATGTCGCGATTCTGCCATGAGCTGAGCAGCGTGGCTTATCGCGCCAAGCGGATTGCGTATCTCGTGGGCAATGCCGGCAGTCAGTCGGCCCAGGGACGCCAACTTCATTTGCTGGGCCTGTTGGGTGACTTTGCTCATGTCCTCAATGAATACCAGAATCTGGTCACCGCGCTCCTGGTGGAGTCTCGTAAAGTTGGCCTGAATTATCGGTGACAGTGGGCTGGCCTGAAAAGGCTCGGCCCGGCTAAGGGGGTTTTGCAGCCATTGTTCAAGGCCTCGTCTCAGGGGCAGGGGCATCGGGTAACCCTGGGCAGTGTGGGAACCGTTGTTTGCCTGGTCACTGCCTGACAACAGCTCGTTTGCGGCGGCATTGGCAAGCCGGATATGGCCAAAACGATCCGTCACCAGTATGCCGGTGCGCATTCTCTGGATAATCTGACGGTTAATCTGTTCAAGCTCCATAATACTGAGTGCCCGGGAGCTGGCGAGTTCTTCACTGCGCACCATGCGGCGGGTGATATTTTGTAACACGAAAGCGGCGGCGAAATAGAGAATACCGAGGAAGCCTGCCCTCACAATGTCATCAACGCTCTGGTTCAGCGCCAAGGCAGACCAGCTGGAAATGCCCAGCGAGCAGATGGCGGCCAGTGCCGCGTAGAAGACACCCATTCGGCTGGGGGTCAGGATGTTGCCTGCGGCGACTGACACGATCACCAGATTGGCCAGGCCGCTGGTAATGCCGGTGCTGAAGAATAGCAATCCGTGCATGATCAACACGTCAATGAGAATAGACCATACGATATGGTGCTGTTGGGGTTTGAAACCCGCGACCATTAGTAGCGCTATGAAGATATTCAGCGCCAGATAACTGACGACGCTGGCCTGGTAGTAATCCAGCATGCGATAGCGGCTATCAACTCCTCCGAGATCAACAAACAACAGCACGACGAGGACCAGGCTGACCACGAGTCGGTATTGATTGTAGATGCGGAACAGATTGCTTCGCTGGTCCTGTTTTTCAGAGCTTTGCCATAAATTGTCGTTGGGCGGAAACGTCTCAGCCATGGGTGTGGTTCTATCCGGTTGAAGTCATTGGGCCAAAGCGGGAAATCCAGTGAGTGACAGGGTTATAATAGCCTTTTAACGGCAACAAGTTACAGGAGCAGAGTATGCCCGCACCGTCCGACGTCCAGCCCAAAACCGGTTCACCGATTAACCTCAGGGTGGTCATGGCACAGCTGGACTTTCTGGTTGGCGACATCCCGGGCAATACCAAAGCCGTGATTGAGGCGGCTCATCGGGCCGAGGACGAATACAGCGCGGATATTGTCGTGTTTCCGGAACTCTGCCTGACCGGCTACCCACCGGAAGACCTGCTGTTGCGGCCCAGCCTTGATCCCAGGCTTCACACTGCCGTGGAAGCGCTGCTGGCGGAATCGTTTTCCTCTACCCTGGTGGTGGGTCTGCCCATTCGAGAAGGTGGGTTGCTCTATAATGGCGCCATCGTGATTGCAAACGGCCAGGTTGTTAACCGTTACTTCAAACAATTCCCGCCGAACTATCAGGTCTTTGACGAAAAACGCTACTTCGCAGCCGGTCACGAGACCTGTGTGTTGAATATCAAAGGCGTTACTGTCGGGCTCACGGTGTGCGAGGACATCTGGAGTGACGGCCCCGTCGAAGCCGCGGCTGCCGCTGGTGCGCGGCTGATTCTGAACCTGAACGCGTCACCCTACGATATCGGTAAGCAGGCCCGTCGTAAGGCGCTGTTGGAGCGTAAGGCGCGGACCAATCAGGTCAGTATTATGTACGCCAACCTGGTGGGTGGCCAGGACGAGCTGGTGTTTGATGGTGGTTCTATGGTGTTTGATCATTCCGGGGTGCTGGCAATGGAAGCGCCGCAATTCAGTGAAGGGCTGTATTCGGTGGATTTTGTCAGTGCACACCATTGCCAGCCAGTGTCCCAGCCTTGCTTGCCTGAACCCTCGCTGGAACAGAATGTCTATAAGGCTCTGGTGCTGGGTGTGCGTGATTACGTCAATAAAAACGGTTTCAAATCGACGGTATTGGGGCTTTCCGGCGGCATTGATTCTGCTTTGACCCTCGCTATTGC
>JBDNIR010000117.1:0-4184 GCA_041688195.1 Marinobacter sp. | reverse complement strand
CCTCCGTGCCGCCACGCCAGAGGAGAATGCCGCTGCAATCCAGCTGTCAACAACCGAGCGCCATCTTGAGCATCAGAATGTTCTCGCGGGCGAGCCGGTGGATCTGGTGTTCCTGATCAATTCCTCAGCCCGCGGTTACCTGGGTATGGACCAGCTTCGGGTTGAAACCCGCTTTCCGTTCGGCTTGCTCAGTGCCTGGTCCTGGATGCGTCCAGTGAAGGCCATGACCACGCTGAGCTGCGCCCATGGCGTGCGGGTGATCTTAGCCAGCGGGTACTCTGGAAGCGGTATGCCCGCAGTGGCGATATGATCATCGTAGATTGGGAGGGCGAACAGGGTAGCCCCCAATGGCTGGATTATGGCTCATTCCCGGGCGTCGACCAGGAGTTGCGACTGAGTTATCTCAGCGCCCAGGTGCTGGAACGCGAAAAGTCAGGCTATCCCTATGGTTTGAGGTTACCCGGCCAGGTCATCGAACCGGATGAAGGCGCTGCTCACAAGGTACGCTGTCTGCGGGCATTGGCTGTCTTTGGTTTTTCGAAAACCACCAATCAGGTGGCTGTATGAAGGCTAAAGAGCACAGTCTTCCCACTCGCGCCCTGATCTGGCTGATCGCCAGTTTCGGTATTCTGATACTGCCTCAGGTTGATCGATTGCCCATCTGGTTGATGGGTGTCTGCGTCACCCTTGCTGGCTGGCGATGGCTGGCGCAACTGGGCCGTTTTCGTTTGCCGGGCCGCATCCTCCGCACCGCCATCATGCTGGCGACCGTAGCTATTTATGTAATGACGGTAGACGGGCGGTTCTCAGTGGATACTGCGGCGTCCTTCTTTGTGCTGGCGGTTGGGCTGAAATGGCTCGAAACCCGTGCCTCCCGGGATTTTTATGTGCTGTTTTTCATTCTCACGTATCTGGCTGCGGTGAACTTCCTGTTCCAGCAGGGGATCGGCTGGACGTTGCTTAACCTGCTGGGTGTGGTGTGTCTGCTGATCGGCCTGCAGGTGCTCAACGCGCCCACTCTGGCCGGGGCGATCAAAGCTAGCTGGAAGCGGCTGGGCATGATGACGCTCAAAACGCTGCCCATTGTTGTATTGCTGTTCGTGTTTTTCCCCCGTATGGCCCCGCTCTGGAGTGTACCGCTGGTGTCAGGCCAGGGCACAACCGGCATCAGCGACACCATGACGCCTGGCTCAATTTCAGACTTGGCGCAATCCAGTGAACGGGCCTTCAGGGCAACCTTCGGTGGCACTATCCCTTCCCATAGGGAGCGATACTGGCGAGGCCTTATTCTGGACCGCTTTGATGGGGAAACCTGGGATCAGAACGATGACGCTGCTTTTCTCAGGCCGGGCAGGGTTGCGCTGGACGGCGGTATCGGAGCACTGGAGCCGGACCAGTACGACGTGTTGATGGATGCCACAAACCAACACTGGGCGTTTGCGCTTGAGGGTTCCGTGGCGGTATCGGATAACGTTCGGGCTGCGCCCGGAAATCTGTTCCGGTTTAGCAGGCCCGCCGATACCAGCGTCCGCTATCGCATGGCGATTGAGGGTGATGGTGGCAACCAGGGTGATAACGTTTCACTGACGGCTCCGGACCAGCGCCGGTACCTGCAGTTGCCATCGGACGGCAACCCGAGGGCGCGAGCACTTGCGGAAGAGATGAGGCAGGAAACCAAGGGTGCGAGGGAGTTGGCCCAGTCCATTCTGGAACGCTTCCGGTTTAACGAGTATTTCTACACGCTGCGGCCACCGGTGATGCCTGAGAACGGTATTGATAGCCTGCTATTTGATGAGAAACGAGGATTTTGTGCCCATTACGCCAGCGCGGCAGCGTTTCTGCTACGTGCAGCGGGTGTACCGGCCCGCGTGGTGGTCGGGTATCAGGGCGGTGAAGTGGTCGGTGAAAGCGAGTACGTGCTGGTTCGCCAGTATGATGCTCATGCCTGGGTGGAAGTTTGGCTTGCAGGCACGGGTTGGGCGCGTATGGACCCGACGGCGGCTATTTCTCCCGACCGCATTGAAAGCGGACTGCGTGATGCCATGGCGGAAGAGGGCTCCTTCCTGGAAAACAACTGGGCCTCCCCGCAACGCTACGGGGATCTGGCGCTGGTGCAGTGGGCATCGCTGTACATGGATCGAATGAACTATCAGTGGCAGCGCTGGGTTGTTGGCTATCAGGGCCAGTCTCAAATAGATCTTATGTCGCGGTTGCCCGGAGGGTTCGGGTTGAGGGAGCTGGGTTATTTCAGCGCTGGCCTGGTCGGGGCGGCTCTACTCCTTGCCGGCCTGATTAGCCTGTGGCAGCAGCATTCAGGCCGTCCCCGTGATCCCTATAACCGTTTAATCCATCGCTGGCACCGCTTGCTGGAGCGCAGGGGAATGGGCGTGGAACCCGGTGACACTCCTGAACAGATTGCCCGTAAAATAGGGGATGATTGCCCCTCAGCGCAAAAGACAGCAGAGGCCTTTGCCCGGGGTGTGAACAATCATTACTATGGAGCCTCACACAAGACGCCCCGGCGTGCTCGCAAGCAAGAGCTTGCCCGCATGCGAAGGTTGTTGGCGGCTTTCCGCACGGCGCTGCGTCAAACTGACAAGCGTCAAATGAAACCGAGGTAAACCTTGCGTACACCGGAACATGTAATGCCCTGGCTGGAGGCGGCAAGAGCGTCCTTATACGGCAGATTTATGGCCGCTCAATTACCGCATGCGCTCTTGATTGCCGGTGAGAAGGGTGTAGGCAAGCGCGCATTTGCCGAACAAGTATCGGCATTTCTGGTGTGTGACCATCCGTCCAGCGAAAGCCTGGCCGTTTGCAGTAAATGCAAGCAATGTGAATTGCTGGCCGGTGAATCTCATCCGGATGTGCGGGTGTATGCCCCGGAAAAATCCCGCATGATCAAGGTTGATCAGGTCAGAGCATTGTCAGGCTTTGCGGTGGCGTCTCCTCAGGTCGCGCGCAGGAAGCTGATTATTGTTGATCGGGCGGACCAGCTGAATATCAACGCTGCCAACGCGTTGCTCAAAACCCTGGAGGAGCCGTCGGCGAATGTGGTGCTATTATTGTTACAGGAAACCGGGCGCCCGATTCTGCCTACTCTTATGTCACGCTGCCAGCGACTGCTGATTCCAACGCCAGGGACTGAAATCGCTACGGAGTGGTTGCAGGGTAAACTGGCAAGTGCAGGTGTTGAGTACAGTGAAGACCTGCAACGGCAGGCGCTGGAACTGGCAGGGTTTGCGCCAAGACTGGCGTTCGATTATCTGGCTGGTGATCTTCTGACACTGCGGGCTGAAGCTCTAAAAGCATTCAGGCGTTATATGAAATCCGAAATTCCGGTCTCCGAGGCTTCGAAGCCCTTCAAAGTACTGGGTTTGGAGACCACGCTGTGGCTGATGGAAGTGTGGGCAGCAGACCTGGCCCGAGCGGGTGCAGGCGGGAGTCCACGAGACAGCGAGGCGTCAGAGATGTTGGCATTTCTGGCCTCGGTGAACCCCGCTTTCCGGGCGCATCAGTTGCGGGATGCCATTCATGAAGCCCGGTCGGCCAGTATTTACAATGCGAATCCTGAACTCGAAGCACAGCGACTTCTGATACAGTGGCGCAGTCTCATGCCTGTCCGTAAACGTCGGGCCGGATAACGGCAGTGCCGAGGTGAATCGTTACCAAGCCTGTTATGATTCATTACAAGACAATAACGTTGATGGAAGGATGAAATTATGGGGCCTGGTTTCGGCGCACGCAGTGGCATTCTGACCCTGACAATCAAAGATAAGGCAGTGCTGTATGCAGCGTATATGCCCTATATACGCCAGGGTGGTCTTTTTATCCCTACTCAGAAGCAGTACCAGCTTGGCAACGAGGTTTTTCTGTTGCTTAACCTAATGGACGAACCGGAGAAAATTCCGGTAGCCGGTAAAGTCGTCTGGATTACGCCGAAAGGAGCCCAGGGCAATCGCGCAGCGGGAATTGGCATTCAGTTCAACGGTGACGATGAAACCGCCAAGAACAAGATTGAATCCTACCTTGCCGGCGCCCTGAGTTCAGATCGACCGACCCATACCATGTAAGGCGCAGCCCCGTTCAATGACACAATCTCTCGTTTCCGAGGCCAGCAAAAACAGCGTGACAAGCTGCCATGAAATGCGCTGGTCGCTACCGTACATGTCTCTGTCAGGCCT
>JBDNIR010000499.1:0-3053 GCA_041688195.1 Marinobacter sp. | reverse complement strand
CCATTAGCGCAACCCTGATTTTCACTGTTATTGTTGAGGAGCAGTTCATTTGTTTCATAGTTTTACAACTGCTGTCAGAGTATGGCACATGCACCGGATGAAAATGTGAAAGCGCTCATGCTCCACCAACGTTTAACATTGATGTACATTTGAGCCGCTCGCTCTGCGCTGGGCAATAGTAAAGGCTCTTTACAGAAGGGTTTGATTCCCATCGCAACAATCCGTAAAAAGTGAGGCCTTCGCTGATAGCCCGAAAAAGCTGCTTTACCCTGTTTCAGGCAGTGGGCGGCAAAACCATTCGCGCGCGAAGTCAATCACAGCTATCGTTCCATAATAGAACAGTTATGTGATCATTCAATAGAGGTTACCCGACGAACCGGTTTCAGGAGTAACTCATGGCGGAGAACGCGCCTTTAATTTGCAAGAGTATTTACAAGAGGTTTGACCAGCTTGAAGTGCTTAAGGGCGTTTCGCTGGAAACCTGCAAGGGAGACGTCGTCTCCATGATCGGCAGCTCCGGCTCCGGCAAAAGTACTTTTTTGCGTTGCATCAATCTGCTCGAAACGCCCACATCTGGCGAGGTTATTGTGCACGGCGACCCAATACGGTTCAAAACTGACCGTAAAGGGGAGCGTGTCCCGGCGGACAGCAAACAGGTTGAACTGATTCGCGCCAAGCTTTCCATGGTGTTCCAGAGCTTTAACATGTGGTCCCACATGACGGTACTGGAGAATATCATTGAGGCCCCCATCCACGTCCTCAAAGTCCCCCGCAAGAAAGCCATCGAGCGTGCGGAAGCCTATCTTCAGAAAGTCGGAATCTACGAACGCAAGGATTACTACCCCGCCCAGATGTCCGGCGGTCAGCAACAGCGTGCGGCTATCGCACGGGCATTGGCGATGGAACCGGAAGTGATGCTGTTTGATGAGCCGACCTCGGCGCTTGATCCGGAGCTGGTCGGCGAAGTTCTCAGGGTAATGCAGAGTCTGGCAGAAGAAGGCCGCACCATGATCGTGGTCACCCACGAAATGGCGTTTGCCCGTGATGTATCAACAAAGGTCCTGTTCTTGCATCAGGGCGTGATTGAGGAACAGGGGAAGCCTGACAAGGTGTTTGATCACCCGGAATCCGAGCGTATGAAACAGTTCCTCGCACCGAACTTCTGAAAACGAAGCAGTGGAAATGCGGATTCCTTGCAAAGTAAGGAAATGGCGCTGGAAACACGCCGATAATAAAGCCAAATGGCAAACAACTGGAGAAGTGACACATGAGAAAACTGATTGTTGCAGCAAGCTGCGCACTTGCCCTGGCCGCCGGAAGTCTTCAGGCAAAAGAGTGGACGGAAATCCGTATCGCATTTGACGTGCCATACGAGCCATTCGAATACCGCACTGCAGATGGCGAACTCACCGGCTTTGAAGTAGAGCTTGCCACCGCCATGTGTGAAGAAATGGGCGCCAAGTGTGAGTTTGTAGAGCAAGCATGGGATGGCATGATTCCGGGACTGCTGGCCCGCAAATTCGACGCCATCATGTCTTCAATGTCGATCACACCTGAGCGTGCAGAGCGAGTTCTGTTTTCAGAAGCCTATTACAACACTCCAGGCGGCTGGTTTGGTCGAGAAAGCATAGATGTCGACGTTACTGACATGGACGCCATGAAAGGCCTGGAAGTAGGCGTTCAGCGCGGTACCACCATGGATACCTACGTGACTGAAAACATGAGTGACATTGTTAACATCAAACGGTACACCACCGCCGATGACATGGTGCTTGACCTTGAAGGCGAGCGCCTGAACCTGGTATTTCTGGACTACCCGGTTGGCGAGCAAACCGTTCTGACGCGCGAGGGCTTCAAGGAAGTCGGTGAACAGGTCAAGTTGGGCGAGGGCGTGGGTGTGGCCATGCGTCAGCGTGATGCCGATCTTGCCGAGCAGATCAACGCGGCTCTGGACACACTGAAAAACGATGGCACCTACGACACCATCATGAAGAAGTACTTCGAGTACGACATCAAGATGTAAATCCTCAGCGGCTGCCGATGTCGAGTCTGTTTGACGTCGGCAGCTCCTGATACTGGACTTCCCAATGCTCGACTTGAAGGGCTACGGCCCGGCTTTAATGGAAGGCGCCATCATAACGATCGAGCTGGCGTTTCTTTCACTCGTCCTCGCCGTTTTCCTCGGGCTTATCGGCGCTGCCTCCAAACTGTCCCAGAACCGCGTGCTCCGTGGCGGGGCGACAGCTTATACCACGCTTATTCGCGGCGTGCCTGACTTGGTGATGATGTTGCTGTTTTACTACGGCGGCCAAGTCGCAGTGAACAATCTCTCCGACTTCATTTACGAAGCTTATGAGGTCGACTTCTTTTTCCAGTTTGATCCGTTTATCTCGGGTGTTCTTACCATCGGGCTGATTTTCGGTGCTTATATGACGGAAACGTTCCGCGGCGCTTTCCTCGCGGTCGACGAAGGCCAGATCGAGGCGGCCAAAGCCTACGGTTTTACCCGCTGGCATACATTCCGCAGGGTAATGATCCCCCAAATGATGCGCCACGCGCTGCCCGGGCTCGGCAACAACTGGCAAGTGCTCCTGAAAACGACCGCTCTGGTATCGATTATCGGTCTTACCGACATGGTGCGGGTTGCAGAGCAGGCCGCAAAAGCCGAACGCTCTCCTTTCCTGTTCTTCATCCCGGTGGCGATTATGTACCTTTTGATCACAGCGGGCTCGGAGCTCTTTATCAAATGGCTCAACAAACGGGCCAATGCCGGCGTAATTCAGGGAGACTGACACCATGCCCGATATAATCGCCGAATGGCTGAATCAGAATGACATCTTTACCACGACCACCATGCTGCATTACTGGAGTGGCCTGGTAACCACCGTGCAACTGGTGTTCCTCTCCCTCGTGCTCGGGTTGATCATTGCGGTCCCCCTGGCGATTTTGCGTACCGTAAGAAACCCCTTTATTTCAGGTCCTGTCTGGCTCTATACCTACCTGTTCCGGGGCACCCCGTTGCTGATCCAGCTCTATGTCATCTACTACGGCAT
>JBDNIR010000116.1:0-4063 GCA_041688195.1 Marinobacter sp. | reverse complement strand
TTTGCATGTTCACGGTACACTTAAAGTAGTGGATTAATCAGTTTTGTTTCTTTGACCATGGTTTTGAAGTCAATATCAAGAGAGGTCGATGACGGATTCAAGGCATGTTTCAGCCCAGCCCAGGATTATTGCCGTCACCGGCGGCAAAGGCGGTGTAGGTAAAACCTCGATTGCTATCAATCTTGCTCTGGCCCTTGCGCGCGAGGGCCAGAGGGTACTGCTGCTCGACGGAGACATGGATCTTGCCAATGTTGCCATCATGCTGGGACAGTATCCGAAACAAACGCTGGAACACGTGCTGCGTGGGGAATGCACGCTTGATGAAGTCATC
Source organism: Marinobacter sp. (assembly GCA_041688195.1). Classification (GTDB taxonomy): domain Bacteria; phylum Pseudomonadota; class Gammaproteobacteria; order Pseudomonadales; family Oleiphilaceae; genus Marinobacter. Next base: position 3,732 of record JBDNIR010000116.1, on the reverse strand, counting down.
ATGGAGGCGCCCCTGAGGTTGCATGTGATTCCAGGGGCATCCGGGGTGCAGCGCTGCATGGACATGGGCGTTGCAGGCAGTCTCGACTTGCTCAAGAGGCTTGCGGCACTGGAGCGCCGTTACGACTATATTCTCATTGATACTGCCGCTGGCTTGCAGCCGGTTGTTCTTCATATGATTGCTTCCGCTGCCATGGCCTGTGTAGTAGTAACTCCAGACCCTACTTCTCTGACGGATGCATTTTCGCTAATCAAGGTTTTGCAGCGGCGAGGCTACCGGCGTACCCCGAGCGTGCTGGTCAACATGGCTCACGGTGCCAGTCAGGCACAATCAGTATTTCAGCGTTTTGCAGCGGCATTGCAGCGCCACTTGGGCGTGCGGCCACATTATCTGGGCGCCATCTGGCGTGACGAGACACTGCGCCAATCGGTGATCACCCAGCGCCCGGTGGCTCTGATGGCGGAGTCTGATCCGTCCTACCGGCAGTTTCGCTCGCTGGCGGATATGGTGAAGGTCCGGTTGGAACAACTGCCGCCCCGAAAGTCCGGAATTGCAGCCTACTGGTATCAGGCCGTTCGTAGATCGGAGCAGGATAAACCGGCGGTAGAACTCTCTGCCTCAGCTATTGAACCCTCCGGCCCGCCCCGAGAGCCTTCAACCCCGGATATACAGCCCTCAATGCTCGCTAAGGAACCCACACCACCAAAAGCTGACCTTGGGACCCGGGTCCGGCAGGCGGTTGTCGAACTTGGTGATCTTTTATCTGATCCGTCAGTGCCGTCAATGCTACGTTATGAAGCATTTACAGCCTGCTTTGCACTCCTTGGGCGCACTATGGACGACGACACAATAGAGATTATCCAGACCGGATTGGCAGCGCTTGACTGGGAAGCCCTGAGCGTTCCTCAGCGAGCTCACCTCGCCACTCATTTGCGGCATTTGGCAAGCCAGGTCGCGCCCGGGTCGTCGAAGCCGGGCGGCGGCCAATCTTTGACTCGAAGCCCCGACCGGGAGCCGCGTTACGATCAAGTCATATTTGGCGACCAGGAGCGCCTGCTGAAAGCCCTTCGTGAACAACCCAGCAACATCTCTCTGGACCACTTCCTGCGCGGGTTGGCGGGTAAATAAGATAACCGGTCCGAGCATTAAAATTCGATATTTTTGAGATTATTTTTTGCCGTTTATGTTTGTGTTTTTTGCTGCATGTCACCTTGCTGTCATTCATACTGTGCGATTATTGATCTCCGTCGTTGCCGATGTTTTACTCAGATTTTATTTGCTTCCCGAAGTAATTGGCCCGGTAAATGCAATCCGAGAAATACAGAAACTTCCGCGATGGAGTTCGGCCCTTTGGCCACACCAGCATTGAATGTTCAGTAGTTATCCCGGTGAGCTATGTCTTATGGAATACAAGGTTGGGGCCCACCCGAATAGGCTGCGCCCTCAGTAAGGCACTGATCTCCCGGGCATTCATGGACTTGAAAATTTACTTAGAGAAGGAGTTCCACTGATGAAAAAACAGTTACCCGGTACCGGTGAGTCACCCTCCAGAGTGTTGGAACAGCTTCGGGGGAAGCATGTTCTCATCACCGGAACTAGCGGTTTTCTCGGAAAGGTAGTGCTGGAAAAGCTGATAAGAGCAGTACCCGACATCGGAGGTATTCACCTGCTGATCAGAGGTAACGCACGTCACCCGAGCGCACGTGAGAGGTTCATGAACGAGATCGCCTGTTCGTCGGTGTTCGAGCGACTGAAGCTTGAAGATGGTGACGGGTTCGAATATTTTCTTGATACCAAAGTGCATTGTGTCACCGGTGAAGTGACGGAGCCTTTCTTTGGTATGCCGCGGTTGCAATTCGATCAGCTTGCCGGGGAGGTCGACGCTGTTATCAATTCTGCCGCCAGCGTTAATTTTCGGGAAGAACTGGACAAGGCCCTGATCATCAACACTCTGTGCCTTGATAACATTGCAGCGTTCGCCCGCGCTGGCGACGGCTTGCCTGTGATTCAGGTATCTACCTGTTACGTCAACGGCATGAATTCAGGTCAGGCGTATGAGGAAATCGTGAGCCCGGCAGGAGCAGAAATTCCCCGCAACCCGGACGGATTTTTTGAGATTGAAGAACTGACTTCGCTGCTGCAGGACAAAATTGCCGACGTTCGTTCCCGTTATGCTGGTAAGCAGCTGGAAAAGAAACTGGTGGATCTCGGCATTCGCGAGGCCAACCACTATGGCTGGAGTGACACTTACACGTTCACCAAGTGGATGGGTGAGCAGTTGTTAATGAAGGCGCTGCAGGGACAGTCGCTGACCATTTTACGGCCCTCCATTATTGAGAGTGCCCTGGAAGAGCCGGCGCCAGGCTGGATTGAAGGTGTGAAGGTGGCTGATGCAATTATCCTTGCATACGCTCGCGAGAAAGTCACCCTGTTCCCCGGTAAGCGCAGCGGCGTTATCGATGTGATACCGGTGGACCTGGTGGCCAACGGCATCATTCTGGCGCTTGCGGAAACGTTTCAAGAGCCTGGACGTCACCGGATTTACCAGTGCTGCAGTGGTTCATCGAACCCGATCAGTCTGGGGCAGTTTATCGACCATCTGATGGAAGAGGCCCGGACTAATTATGCCGCCTACAATCACTTGTTTTATCGTCAGCCGACCAAACCTTTCATAGCGGTCAACCGCCGTTTGTTTGGGATGGTTATCGGGGGTGCGAGAATCCCGCTGTCGATTGCGGATCGCCTGTTAAAGCTGACGAGTCAGAACCGTGAACTGAAGCTGTTGCGCAATATTGATACGACCCGCTCTCTTGCGACCATCTTCGGGTTCTACACGGCGCCGAACTATGTCTTCCAGAATGACCGGCTGATGGCGTTGTCTGAACGGATGGGCAGTCTGGATCAGGCTCTGTTTCCGGTGGATGCGCGTCAGATCGACTGGGCAACGTATCTGAGGAAGATTCATCTGGCTGGTCTTAACCGCTATGCGCTCAGCGAACGAAAACTGTATCGCTTCAAAACCAACAAAACCCGCAAAGCCGAGGCCGCCTGATTGGCTGATGCCTAAGGAGCGCCTGAACAACTCCCGGCTCACCTCTTGCTCTGAACGCTCCTGAGGGCAGACAGGTGATTCAGGAATTGTTCAGAGGCGCACTAAGCTTTCCGACCTCTTCTACGCATTTCTCCAGCGGCGAACTATGCTTGTAAAATCAACACAGGTTTCATGAGAATCACTGGGAATATGCGACGTTCTGCTGCGAAGTGCCTTCGTGATTAGGACGTTAGTCTAATTCATAGACCTGCACTGTGCGTGTTGAACTAGGGAAATTCGCCTATCAGTGCCCTATGGCGCAGGCAGCTCTGTTCAAACAATTCCGATAACGATAACAGACTCATAAAACTGGGGAGCACACAATGACGAACAAACAGGTATATCCGGTTACTCCGGAATTCGCCAAACAGGCCCTGATTAACCGCGAACAGTATGAAGAAATGTACCGGCAGTCCGTTGCTGATCCCGATACGTTCTGGGGAGAGCAGGGCAAACGTCTGGACTGGATCAAGCCTTTTTCCAAGGTAAAAAATACCACGTACGATTACGACAAGCTGTCGATCAAGTGGTTTGAAGACGGCACTTTGAACGCGGCCGCCAACTGTCTGGACCGCCACCTTGAGAAGCGCGGCGATCAGACCGCCATTATTTTTGAAGGGGACGATCCCTCCGATTCACGC
>JBDNIR010000115.1:0-4499 GCA_041688195.1 Marinobacter sp. | reverse complement strand
CGCATTCGAAACACCACATCCTTGGAAATCATCGAAAATTGCAGTGATTGCATTACGTTGAAACCCAGCGCGGCCAGCCGCATGAGGAACGCCGCCACCACCATCAAGCCGATGTAGACCACAGGCTCATGCCAGGCGCCCGGTAATATCGACTGCATGACCGGCAACACGGGACCAGCCTCGTCGAGCAGGACTTCGTCCACCAGAACCGGCAACAGTAACGGAATGGGTACGCTGACCAGGGTCGCCAGGATGGCGAGGATGTGGGCGCGCACCAGCCTGGGCCGGTGCTTGAGAGCCAGGGCAGCGATGGTTCTCCAGTTGTAACCTCTGGTTTCCGCACCGGAAACCTTCACTACTGGCGGCACCTTGCCCGCTTCATCAATTGACTCCAACACCCCTCCTGCCCGGCTGCCATCTCCGGGTTGCTGATCAACAAAATTGACATACCTAAGTGCGACACAAGGAGATACGGCCAAAGTGCCCGGATCGCCCAACGCCCATGATAACTCACTGGTCTATGCCCGGGCACAGCTAAAGCTGGCAGCAGATTTGCGGCGGCGTCGCTGGCCCCCCATCGCTTCATCTGCGATCATTACGGCTTATTCATTTATACCCATCTGTAGCTGGCGGCACTGTGAAAAACGACTGTCATTATCACCCCGGCGAGCCTGCCAAATGGCACTGTGGCGAATGCCTGATTCATTACTGCACCGGCTGCATGCCGGATGCAGACACTCGCAAACGTCACGGCCTGTGCCCGCAATGCGGACGCGCCATGCGGTACCTGGGTGCAGCTACTGAGGTGGTGCCGTTCTGGAACCGGTTGTCGGCGTTTTTCCGCTACCCCTTCCACCTGGACCCACTCATCGTCATCGCCGTCTGCACCTTTGTGCCGGTGGTACTGAGCGCCAATATTGTGGGCCTGATCGTCACGCTCCTCCTGTTGCTGGCATTGTTCAAATACACCTACGCTGTGATTCGGCATACCGCCGACGGTCACATGACGCCGCCGCCCCTGGCGACCGCCTTCAGTGGCAGCGGGTTCAACATTGTTATCCTGCAGCTGTTGGTATTTTTTCTGATGGGCGGCGTGGTGTTCAGCGCCGCCCTGATCGGCGGGCCACTGCTCGCCATGCTGGTGCTGGCCTTTGTGGTTCTGGCGCTGCCAGCCAGCATTATGGTGTTGGCTATGGAGCATTCCGTCGGCGCGGCGGTTAACCCGATGAACCTTGCCGTACTGATTTCAAGAATCGGGTGGCCTTACTTCCTGCTTTATGGCTATCTGATCCTGCTGACCCTGGCTTCCGGTGCTGCCCAGGAGTTTGCTGTTAACCATTTCGAGCCGCAAATCGCACAGCCACTGGCAGGCTTCCTGAACAGTACCTTTACGCTGATTCTGTTCCACATGCTGGGCTACCTGCTTTTCCAATATCAGGAGGAGCTCGGGTTTGCCAGCGACTTTCAGGACGAGGAGACGCCGGAGCATGATCATCAGCGTGATCGCAGCCTGCGCTTTGATGCAGACATCGATATGAACCTGAAGGACGGCAATTACGATCGCGTATTCTCGATGCTGAGAGAGGCCCTGAAACGGGATGCCAAAAACGCCCACCGCATCGGCCAGCTCTACCTGCTGCTCAAAGCCCGCAATGACACTGCCGAGCTTTACCGCTATCACCCGCGATTACTGGAGTGGCTGGCCGACCGTAACGACGCCCGCGGTTTGACTGAGTTGCTGGCCACTCTGGAGAAAACAGAGCCAGGCTTTCGCGTAGAAGATCCGGAACTGGCGGTGCGCTGTGCCGGAGCGCTCTATCGTCAGGGAGAATACAAGGCCGTTCTGAAGTTACTGCAGGATTTCCACAAACGGTTCCCGAACAGTGAGCACCTGGCCCCGGCCTATCTGTTGGTTGCGCAGACATTGGCCAACGGACTCGAACAGTGGGATAAAGCAGTCGCGTTTCTGAAGTTCATCCAGAAAAAATGCACCCAGCATCCGCTGCACGCGCACATGGGCACCTACCTCGCCCAGGCGGAAAACCGGGAACCCCTGAAAGGCCCCAAGGCCAGCTTTGCCATGGAAGATGACTTCATTCGCGACTGAAGTCGCTCCTACGAATGGGGGTGGGGCTTCGCGACTGAAGTCGCTCCTACGGGGAGTGTGCGGCATCCCGACAATTTCTGTAGGAGCGGTTTCAACCGCGATCAGGTTCTCCAGCCGAACCCGGTGCGCCATCGATCACGTAGCCTGAAGCAACTGCCGGTAATGGCGGGCCTTGGGGGACATCTGGCGCTTCTCAAATTCGTCTGCGAGCAACCGGCAGGCCTCGCTGACGAGTGTGCCATCTCCGCTCTCCCTTAACCGCTCAAACGCTTTTTCTGCGGTTTTCAAATCGTCATTTCGCAAACAGGCAAACAACACCCGGTTGTGGTCCGCCGCCGACAATGGCTCATGGGCGGCGCCTTGTGACAGGTATTCCTGCCAGACCTCCACCATCCGCTCCGACTGTCTGCTGCCCAGTGCCAACGACATCAGTTCGCGCGCCCGGCCCCGATAAGCGGGCAGGTCCGGCCGGAGTTTGGCGAGCTGATACAGATGTTCAAGAAGTATCGGCCGGTCCGGATAACTCTGCCGAAGCGCCTCAAACTGACGTTCCGCCAGCGCGAACTCCATCCGCCCCAGGCTGCCCATGGCCTGGGCATAGCTGGTGGTAAAGCGCTCGTCCTGCTCGTCTTCTTCGGGTTCAAAAAAAGTCTCTTTCACCTGAAACCAGCTCTTCCCCAGGATCAGCACCAACCCGGCCCCGGCCAGCAGCCCGCCGGCGTGGGCCGTATAGGCAATACCGGTAGCACCGGCAAACCAGTAATCGTAAATTTCCTTGCCCAGCCACACTGGCAATAAAGCCAGAGCAGGCGCCCGGAAGTAATTAAAGTAAACGCCTAAAAAATAGAAAAACCGTATTTTCCGGAGTCCGTAAATAGCTACGTACATGCCCATGAGGCCGGAAATCGAGCCGGAAGCACCGACCAGCGGCATTTTGCTGCCTACCGAAAAAGCGGTGTACACCAGCCCCGACAAGGCACCGCAAAACAGGTAAGCCAACAAATACCGGCCCGGGCCCAAGGCTTTTTCAACGGTAAAACCCAGCAGGAACAGAAACACCAGGTTGCCCAGTAAATGCCCCCAGCCCCCATGCAGAAACTGATAGGTAATGAGACTGGAAAGGCTGAGCTCGTCAGGGATCAGACCCACCCGGTTGGCACTGAGCTGCTCAATCAACTCTTCCTGGATTGGCGGCCTCTGGGCCTGCCAGAGCTGTTGTTCCCGGGAGGCCCAGATCAGCGACTGATTGGCTTGCATGTAACTGTAAAACTCACGATCCGACAGCAGGCTGACAGCCATCCAGAGGTGGTTTTGCTCCGCCACCGATTGCTGGAATGCCTGCAATTCCTCGAGGCGACCGGATTCGCCCTCCAGATTGATCTGCCGCTGAAGATAATGCTCATAAACCGGCGTTTCCAGTTCAATCAGGTCAGAAGCCAGATAGCGTTCGAGAGCCGTCGTCATCAGGCGTGGGTCCGAGCCCTGATAGAAAATGAACACCAGCAGGCAAGTCAGCATTAACCCCAGCGTGACCCAGGGCGGGCGCTGCCAGTTTATGGTGTTCTCAACGGGGACGATCAGCATGGGTGGTCACAATTCATCATAATTGGTCGGATCTCGTCTGCTTTTTACCACAGCATGGCCTTATTTTCGCGTTCAAATAGATCCTGACACATCAACACGCAGATCAGGAGAATTCCGAGATGTCACATTCCCGTCACAGAAATCGCATTCAATCGCTGCAGCCGTTCTGGCTTACGGTATGCGGCAGTGCGTTGCTGGCCACACTTGCCGGTTGTTCCAGTACCACCGAACAGCCCCAAGACGTCATTCAGCCAATGGCAACGTCCGGCACCAAAACCACGCCGTCAAAGCCCGCTGAAGGGGCAACTATCGACCAATCGCCAATTGTGGCTGAGGCCGTAAGTGACAATAGTTCAGCCAAACAAAAAGATAGCCTGAAAACATCGAAAAAGGACACCGACATGACTGTACTCGTACTGGATGATCCGGAACTGATCGCACAATCCGCCGCGCTGGAAGCCGGCATCGTTATGCCGGTGAATACCGTAGACGACACACCACATCGTCCGCATCGGATCCGGTTTCACTACAGCTTTGACAAGCACAACCTGAATGACGAGGATCAGGACATTCTGCGCAAACACGCCGCCTACCTGCGCGCCAACCCAGAGGTGACGGTGCATATACATGCTCATACCGACCAGTTTGGCGCTGACGATTACAACACCTTCCTGGCCAAGTTGCGGGCCAGCTCTGCCGCCAAGCTGTTAAAGGCTGAGGGCGTAAACGATGCCCAGATTCGCACCACCGGGTGGGGCAGCAGCAAACCTCTGACCAACCCGGAGGACCACGCCGCCAACCGTCGCCT
>JBDNIR010000114.1:0-8278 GCA_041688195.1 Marinobacter sp. | reverse complement strand
CGGCAAAGAACGCACCCTCTCTTTTGATCCACCTCAGCCGGAGAGCGACCAGCAACGCTGATACCGCATCGGTCCAGCGGGATATTGAACCTCAGGTGCCAGTATCATCTTCGCGGGTACAAAAAAAGGTCGCCATCAGGCGACCTTTTTAATTCACCAGTTCCGCTATCAGGCAGAAGCAGTGGTGGTGGTTGTCTTCTTGGCCGGACTCTTACTTGCAGTCGGCTTTTTGGTATTGACCTTATGCTTGGTAGACTGTGCGACGCTGGTTACGTCATCAGCGGCGTCAGATACAGCCTCAGAGACCGCATCGGTGCCTTCAGCCGCTTCCTTCTCAAGTTTTGAAACGACGTCGGCAGCGAAGCTACCCATACGCAGATTAAGGCTGCGAAGCTGCTCGAACAGCGTTCCACTATAACCGTAGTAACGTTCGCGCAATGACTTGACACTGTATTCACGAGCTCCAGATTCCAGTTTCTCAGCGTACTCGAAAGGCTTGGCAGACAGCTTCTTCTGTTGCTCTTCTGCGGCATTGATGCCTTTCTCGACGATTTCCTGAATCTGTTCCTGATATGTCTTGAGTTTACCCATTTTGATTCTCCTGATTGCTAATGATCGCTTTGATCGGTGAATCACGAAGGATTCACGAAGCGAATTTGTCGACGGACATCCGCCGAACTTCTAACTCAGGTCTTAGCGTACGGTGAAAAATTAGAGTGTTCATACTAGAGCGCAAAAAACTCAAGGAAGAAAAGCAGTTTTATAATTCCAGGGATAGGGTATCCGGCGGCGTTTTTCATTTTCGTGATAACCTTCAGGCCCAGTTATCTACCAAAGATTGCACAAGGTAATTCACACTTCAATCTGAACCCAGGCCCGATTTAATATGAGTCAGCAACAAACTCCTCCGATTGTTCTCGTGGATGGTTCATCCTATTTGTTCCGTGCGTTCCACGCGTTACCACCCCTGACAACCAGCAAAAACCATCCCACGGGCGCCATAAAAGGTGTGATCAGCATGATCCGTCGGTTGGGACAGGACTTTCCAGCGTCCAAAATCGTGGTGGTGTTCGATGCCAAGGGCAAAACGTTTCGCAATGACCTTTACCCTGAATACAAGGCTAACCGCCCCCCGATGCCCGAAGACCTTGGCTGTCAGATTGCCCCTATTCACAACATTATCAAGGCAATGGGCCTACCGTTACTGATCGTTCCCGATGTCGAGGCCGATGACGTCATCGGCACGCTTGCTTGCGAGGCCACTGACAAAGGTGTTGAAGTCGTTATTTCAACCGGCGACAAGGACATGGCACAGCTTGTCAGCGATCATGTCACGCTGATCAACACCATGACAGAAACCCGGATGGACCGCGAAGGCGTTATCAGCAAATTCGGCATTGCACCGGAGCAGATCGTGGACTACCTGGCCCTGGTGGGCGACACCGTCGATAACATTCCCGGCGTCAATAAATGTGGTCCAAAAACGGCGGTCAAATGGCTCCAGCAATACGAAAATCTCGACAACGTGATGGCCAACGCCGACGAGGTTAAAGGCAAGATCGGGGAATATCTACGAGAGTCATTGGCCAAGCTGCCGTTGAGCCGCCAACTGGCGACCATCAAAACCGACGTGGAAATGGATTTCGGCATTCAGGAACTTGAGCTGGCACCTAAGGATAAACAGAAGTTGCTGGAGTTGTTTAAGGAATACGAGTTAAAAAGCTGGGTGGCGGAACTCAGTCAGGCACACTCCGCTTCTGAGACTGCCGACACTACCCCCTCGCATGAAGACACATCGAAACCCGCCCGGTCCGAGCGGCATTATACTGTCATTACCGATCAGGCCGAGCTGGACCGGTGGATGAAGCGGCTTGAGAAAGCACCACTGTTCGCTTTCGATACCGAGACCACCAGCCTGAGCTATATGAAAGCAGAGATCGTTGGTGTGTCATTCGCTATTGAGGCCGGCGAAGCTGCCTATGTGCCCTTGGGTCACGACTACATGGGCGCACCTGAACAACTGGACCGCGACGAGGTGCTCGAACAACTCAAACCGTTGCTTGAAAACCCGGAGCGACCAAAACTCGGCCAGAACCTTAAATACGATAAAAACGTGCTGGCCAATCATGATATTTGTCTGAGAGGCATCGCCGAAGACACCATGCTGGAATCGTACGTGCTCAACTCCGTAAGCTCCCGGCACGACATGGACAGTCTGGCGCTGCAGCACCTGGGCGAGCAAACCATTACCTTCGAATCCATCGCCGGGAAAGGCGCAAAACAGCTGACATTCAACCAGATCGACCTGGCTCAGGCGGGCCCCTATGCGGCAGAAGATGCCGACATTACTCTTCGGCTTCATCAGGTGCTGCGGCCAAAACTGGCTGAAACAGGCAGACTCAAGGCGGTCTACGAAGAGATCGACCTGCCGCTGGTGCCGGTACTGTCTCGTATGGAGCAGCGCGGAGCGTTGATTAACGCCAGTACGCTGAGACGCCACAGTCAAGAACTGGCGGAACGCATGGCGGAACTGGAGAAGGAAGCCTATGACCTGGCTGACGAAACCTTCAATCTCGGTTCCCCCAAGCAGCTTCAGGCCATTTTCTACGACAAGCTTGGCCTGCCGATCATCAAGAAAACACCGAAAGGCCAGCCTTCCACCGCAGAACCCGTGCTGCAGGAACTTGCTCTTGACTACCCTCTGCCCCGGGTGATTCTTGAGCACCGCAGCCTGAGCAAGCTCAAGTCGACCTACACCGATCGTTTGCCGGAGATGATCAATCACCGCACTGGCCGGGTCCATACCTCTTACCATCAGGCGGTCACCGCCACCGGGCGCCTGTCCTCATCAGAACCCAACCTTCAGAACATTCCCATTCGAAGCGAACAGGGTCGCCGGATCCGGCAGGCATTTGTGGCTCCCGATGGATTCAAGCTGATGGCGGCAGACTATTCCCAGATTGAACTGCGCATCATGGCCCACCTGTCTGGCGATAAAGGCCTGCTGACGGCTTTCGGTAAAGGAGAAGACATTCACCGCGCAACGGCTGCAGAAGTTTTTGGCACCGATGTTGAGTCAGTGACGGCTGATCAAAGGCGCAGCGCGAAGGCGATCAATTTCGGGCTGATCTACGGCATGTCCGCCTTCGGTCTTGCGCGTCAGCTCGGTGTGCCTCGGGGCGAAGCCCAGCAATACATTGACCGCTACTTCGAGCGCTACCCCGGGGTCCTGAAGTATATGGACAACATCCGCAAACAGGCTCACGACGACGGTTTTGTGGAGACTCATTTTGGCCGCCGGCTGTATCTACCGGAGATCAACGCAAAAAACAAACAAATTCAGCAGGCCGCTGAACGGACCGCCATCAACGCGCCCATGCAGGGAACCGCTGCAGATATCATCAAGCGCGCAATGTTGACCGTGGAAGATTGGCTGCTACGTGAGCACAGCGAAGATGCCCGGATGGTCATGCAGGTGCACGATGAACTGATTCTGGAGGTTCGTGAATCAATGGTCGATACCATCCGGGAAGGGCTGGTCAAAAGGATGTCTGCTGCTGCTGAGCTGGACGTGCCGTTACTGGTTGAAGCCGGTATCGGTGACAATTGGGATCAGGCCCACTAACACCAAAAGGACGGGCTGTTTCGGTGCAAAGCCCGCCTTTTGTGACCGGGCTTATGCCCTCAAGATGGCTTCTGCCGACCGGATTGAAAATTAAAGAAGTTTACTCAAAGCCCCACCTTTATCGGGGCTGGACTTTAGCCTGCCTGCCCTTCATTCAGTCAGTCGTTCTGGATTGACAACTTATCAACACTCGAAGACAGCTTGTCCGTTCCCTGGGCAGCGGCACCCAACTTGATCATCAGTCGCAGGTCGTTAGCCGAATCGGCGTGTGCCAGGGCATCTTCGTAGGTAATCGAACCCTCGGCATACAACTTGTAAAGCGCCTGGTCGAAGGTTTGCATACCGGCTTCGCCTGACCTGGACATCAGCTCCTTGAGCTTATGCACCTCACCCTTACGGATCATATCCGCCACCAGCGGCGTATTGATCAGCACCTCGATAACCGCACGTCGACCTTTGCCATCCGGTGTCGGTATCAACTGCTGGGCGACGATGGCTTTCAGGTTAAGCGACAAATCCATCCATATCTGGTTGTGCTGGTCCGGGTGGAAAAACTGGATAATCCGGTCAAGCGCCTGGTTGGCGTTGTTGGCGTGCAGTGTGGCCAGACAAAGATGGCCGGTTTCCGCAAACTGCACAGAGTATTCCATGGTCTGCTTGGTCCGCACCTCACCAATCAAAATGACGTCCGGCGCCTGCCGAAGTGTATTTTTCAACGCAATGTCAAAGCTCGCGGTATCAATTCCTACTTCTCGCTGGGTGACGATGCAACCCTGGTGCTGATGAACGAATTCGATAGGATCTTCGATCGAAATAATGTGGCCCCGGCTGTTGCGGTTACGATGACCAATCATCGCCGCCAGCGAGGTCGATTTGCCGGTACCGGTTGCACCCACAAACAGAATCAGGCCTCGCTTGGTCATCGCCAGGTCTTTGATGATCTCCGGCAATTCAAGTTCGTCCAGCTGCGGAATCTTCACTTCGATCCGGCGCAGCACCATGCCGCACAGATTGCGCTGAAAGAATGCGTTGGCACGAAAACGCCCGATGCCCCGGGCGCTGATGGCGAAGTTACACTCGTGGCTCTCGTCGAACTCGGCTCGCTGTTTGTCGTTCATGGCGCCGTAAACGAATTCCCGCGTCTGCTCCGGCGTCAGCGCGCTCTTCGTGACCGGCAGCACCTTGCCGTTCACCTTCATGCTGGGCGGAACGCCGGCGGTAATAAAGAGGTCGGATCCTCCCTTTTCAACCATCAGACGAAGAAGCTTGTCGAATTCCATTAGAGCACCTGTTCCTGAGCGTTACACAGTGATAGAGATATGCCAGATCTGAGCTAGAAATTGTCTGGCATCTTGGCTTTCATCCTTGCCGACTCCCGGGAAATCAGGCCTTTCTGGAGCAGCTTCTGCAGCGTCTGGTCCAGCGTCGTCATGCCCAACTGAGCGCCTGTCTGAATCGCCGAATACATCTGGGCGACCTTATCCTCACGAATCAGGTTACGAATCGCCGCGGTACCGATCATGATTTCATGGGCCGCTATCCGTCCGCCGCCCATTTTCTTCATCAGAGTCTGGGAAACAACGGCCTGCAACGACTCCGACAACATCGAGCGCACCATTGATTTTTCTTCCGCCGGAAATACGTCTACGATCCGGTCAATCGTTTTAGCAGCGGAGGTGGTGTGCAGAGTACCGAACACCAAGTGGCCGGTTTCCGCCGCAGTGAGCGCCAAACGGATAGTTTCCAGGTCTCGCAGCTCACCTACCAGAATAATGTCAGGGTCTTCCCGCAGTGCCGAACGCAGCGCCTCGTTGAACCCCAGAGTGTCTCTATGGACCTCGCGCTGATTAACCAGGCACTTTTTCGATTCATGCACGAATTCGATAGGGTCTTCTATGGTCAGAACGTGCTCGTATCGGGTGTCATTTATATAGTCGAGCATGGCGGCCAGCGTGGTGGACTTACCAGAGCCCGTAGGTCCGGTGACCAGTACCAGCCCGCGGGGCACAGAAGACACGTCCTTGAAGACCTGGCCCATGCCGAGATCTTCCATGGTCAGAACCTTGGAAGGGATGGTCCGGAACACCGCTCCGGAGCCACGATTCTGGTTGAACGCGTTGACCCGGAAACGTGCAACACCAGGTACCTCAAAAGAAAAGTCGGTTTCGAGAAACTCCTCGTAATCCTTACGCTGCTTGTCGTTCATGATGTCATAAATCAGTCCGTGGACTTCTTTATGCCCCATCGGGGGCAGATTGATGCGACGCACGTCCCCATCGACACGGATCATCGGAGGTAGCCCAGCTGACAGATGCAAGTCAGACGCACCCTGTTTTGCCGAGAAGGCCAGCAGTTCAGTAATATCCATAAAATTCCTCGGGGGGCCTTCTTATTCAGACCTAAAACATATTGGCATTTCAGTAGCCTGCGGGTAACGTGTCAGCCAGCAAACAGATGCATTGGGCGCCAGGTTAACATGACGAATAGCATAGCAGACAACATCGGGAGCGTAACCCGACGCATACAAAAAGCAACAATGGCGGCAGGCCGCAAACCCGGGGCCGTCCGGCTTCTTGCCGTCAGTAAAACCCGCTCGCCAGGGGAAATCCGGGTGGCGGCATCTGAAGGCTTGCATGCGTTTGGCGAGAACTACCTTCAGGAAGCTCTCGATAAAATGGCTGCACTGCAGGATTTGCCGGAGCTGGAGTGGCATTTCATCGGCCCCATCCAATCCAACAAAACCCGGGCGATAGCCGAGCATTTTGATTGGGTACACAGCGTCGACCGTCTCAAAATCGCCAAACGCCTGAGTGAACAGAGACCAGACGCCCTGCCCGCACTCAACATCTGCATTCAGGTGAATGTGGACGATGAAGACAGCAAGGCAGGCTGTACGCTAAACGACCTGCCGGAACTCGCCCGGCAGATAGCTGCGCTGCCCAGACTCTGTTTGCGGGGTCTGATGGCCATACCCGATCCGAGCCAGTCAGATGCCCACCTGAAGCGCAGTTTTCAAACCCTCGCCCAAGCGCTTGAGACGCTGCAAGAGGAACTCCCCGAAGTGGAGACGCTGGACACGCTCTCTATGGGCATGTCCAGTGATCTGGAACTGGCTATTGATAAAGGCGCCACCTGGGTTCGCGTCGGCACTGCCCTGTTTGGAGAAAGGCCAGCCAAGAGCTGAATCGGCTCTATCCTGTTATCATTGGCTTAATTACGTTCATTCGCTTTATCGGAGTCCATTGTGAGCACATCGGCAACCATTTCATTTATTGGCGCGGGCAATATGGCCACCGCGATCATCGGGGGCATGCTGGCTAACGGCTTCACAGCCTCCAATATCTGGGTAAGCGCACCGGATGACAATCATTTGCAAACCATTCGCCAGCGTTTTGGCGTCAGCGTTACAACGGACAACCGCCACTGCGCGCAGCAGGGGGATATGGTTGTACTGGCCGTTAAACCCCAGGTTATGCGGGACGTATGTGAGAGCATCGCCCCGGTGGTTCAAAACACCCGCCCCTTGATAGTCTCTATCGCGGCAGGGCTTGAGGCGCCGACTCTCGATGGCTGGCTGGGTGGTGGACTGCCGCTGGTTCGTGTTATGCCCAACACTCCGTCTCTGGTTGGAAAAGGCGCGGCTGGCCTGTACGCCAATGACGCGGTGACAGTCCTTCAGAAGAAGACCGTAGAATCAGTGTTCGGCAGCATCGGGTCCGCACTGTGGGTGGACGAAGAAAAGCTGCTTCACGCAGTAACCGCGCTTTCAGGCAGCGGACCGGCTTACTTCTTCCTGATGCTCGAAGCGCTGGAAGAAGCAGCCACCGAGGCCGGCATCGAAAGTGCCACGGCGCGAAAGCTGGCGATCCAAACGATGGCAGGCGCGGCAGAAATGGCCGCCCGGAGCGAATTTGATCCGGCACAGCTCAAACGAAATGTGATGTCACCCGGCGGAACCACAGAACAGGCAATCAACAGCTTTGAAAAAGGTGGCCTGCGAAATCTTGTCAAAGATGCTTACAGTGCCGCCTTCAAACGCTCCGCAGAAATAGCAAAGGAGCTGGCCTCCCCCGACGACGGTCACTGATTAGGGGTGGAAAACTGATGCTGTCATCCCTATTAACCACATTACGGCTCACAACGGAGTAACCGCTTCATGCTGTCGCAGATTCTCATCACCACCCTGCAAATTGTTTCGACATTTTATCTGACCATTGTCTTGCTAAGATTCCTGCTGCAGCTGGCCAAGGCGGACTTTTACAACCCGATCTCACAGTTTGTCGTGAAAGCGACCAACCCACCGCTGAAGCCACTGCGCAAAATCATCCCGGGCTGGGGCGCCCTCGACGGTGCCGCACTGATACTCGCCATTCTGGTGCAAATGCTCGCGTTTGTGCTGATCCTGATGACTCTCAACAGCGGCATTCCCGCAGTCAATCCAATTACGCTGCTGGCCTGGTCGGCCATTACCGTGCTCGGTCTGATTGTGAAGATTTACTTCTGGTCGGTGATTGCCGTGGTGGTTGTGAGCTGGATTGCCCCCGGCAGCAACCATCCGGCGATCCAGCTGGTGGCCCAGATTACCGAGCCGGTGATGCGCCCGGTCCGCAACGTCATGCCTTCCATGGGCGGGCTTGATCTCTCCCCGATCGT
>JBDNIR010000113.1:0-6589 GCA_041688195.1 Marinobacter sp. | reverse complement strand
TCTGGATCGGTCCTTCACCAAGCCCTTTGATGGCACCGAGACCGTAAACGATCTGGCCGTCATCGTTGACCGTGAAGGTATATTCCGAGGTACTGACATCCGGTAACACCAGGTCCAGCTTCAGGTGCCGGCATTCTTCCACCAGCGTGACCACCTTATCGGTGTTCTGCATATCCGCCGTCAGCACTGCGGCCATGAACTCTGCGGTGTAGTGAGCCTTCAGCCACAAGGTCTGGTAGGACACCAGGGCGTAGGCTGCCGAGTGGGATTTGTTGAAACCGTAACCGGCGAACTTTTCCACCAGGTCAAAGATATTCTCGGCCAGAGTCTCAGTGATATCGTTATTTTTACAGCCCTCAATGAAGATGGCTTTCTGCTTCTCCATTTCTTCGGCTTTTTTCTTACCCATGGCCCGACGCAGCAGGTCGGCACCACCGAGACTGAAGCCAGCCATCACCTGGGCAATCTGCATGACCTGTTCCTGATACAGGATGATGCCATATGTGGGTTCCAGCACCGGCTTCAGGCCTTCGTACTGGAAATCCGGATGGGGATAGGCAACCGGTTGGCGACCGTGCTTACGGTCGATGAAGTCATCCACCATGCCGGACTGCAGCGGCCCCGGGCGGAACAGGGCAACCAGGGCGATCATGTCCTCAAGAGTGTCAGGCTGCAGGCGCCGGATGAGGTCTTTCATACCCCGGGATTCAAGCTGGAACACTGCGGTAGTATCCGCTTTTTTCAGCATTTCGAATGATTTTCGATCGGTCAGCGGAATATCATTGATATTCAGCTTCGATTCACCGCGCTGCTCACGGCGCGGGTTAATCATGCCCAACGCCCAGTCGATGATGGTCAGGGTCCGAAGACCCAGAAAGTCGAACTTCACCAACCCGGCTTCTTCCACATCGTTCTTGTCGAACTGGGTGACCAGGCTGCCGCCCTCGTCATCGCAATACAAGGGTGAGAAATCGGTAATTTTGGTAGGTGCAATCACCACACCGCCCGCGTGTTTACCCGCATTCCGGCAGACACCTTCCAGTTTCAGGGCCATTTCCCAGATTTCCTGAGCTTCTTCGTCCTGCTCCAGAAATTCCCGCAAAGGGTCTTCTTGTTCCCGGGCTTTTTCCAGCGTCATGCCTACTTCAAACGGGATCATCTTGGACAACCGGTCGGCCAGTCCGTAGGACTTACCCTGTACCCGTGCCACGTCCCGCACCACCGCCTTCGCTGCCATGGTTCCGAAAGTAATGATCTGGGAAACTGCTTCCCGGCCATATTTCTCGGCCACATAGGCAATCACCCGGTCCCGGCCTTCCATACAGAAATCAACGTCAAAATCGGGCATCGACACCCGTTCCGGATTCAGGAAACGCTCGAACAGCAAGTCGTATTCCAGCGGGTCAAGATCGGTAATGGATTGGCAGTAGGCCACCAGGGACCCGGCACCGGAACCCCGGCCAGGGCCGACCGGCACGCCGTTGTTCTTGGCCCACTTAATGAAGTCCATCACGATCAGAAAGTAGCCGGGAAAACCCATCTGGGTAATGATATTGAGCTCAAAATTCAGCCGGTCGTAGTAGACCTGTCGCTTCTGATCATATTCCGGATCATCTTTCGGCAGAGTTTTGGCCAGGCGTTCTTCCAGTCCTTCCTCGGAGACCTTCCGAAAATATTCATCCATGGTAAGGCCGGCAGGAATCGGATAGTTCGGCAGGAAATACTCGCCCATGCGGACTTTCACGTTACACCGGCGGGCGATCTCCACGGTATTTTCAATTGCTTCGGGAATATCCGAGAACAGCTCAATCATCTCCTCCGAGCTACGCAGATATTGCTGATCACTGAACCGCCGATCACGGCGCGGGTCGTCCAGGGTGCGGCTTTCGCCAATACAGACCCGGGCCTCGTGGGCTTCGAAATCATCGGCATAGAGAAAGTGCACGTCATTGGTCGCCACTACGGGGCAATCGAGGGCTTCGGCCAGTTCGACACTCAAATGCAGACATTCTTCGTCGTTGATACGTCCGGTTCGCTGCAATTCCAGATAATAGCTATCCGGAAACAGGGCCATCCAATACTCGGCCCGACTGCGGGCAAGGTCGGGTTTGCTGGCCAGCATGGCTTTGCCAACATCTCCCATCTTTCCACCAGACAGCACAATCAACCCTGAAGCGCGCTGTTCAATCCAGCTTCGCTGGGCGATGGGTCGGCCATAGCGCTGGCCCTCGGTGTAACCGAGAGAAATAATTTCAGTCAGGTGCAGGTAACCGGTATCGCTGGCGGCCAGCAACGTCAACCGGAACGGGCTTTCTGGCTCTTCCGGGTTTTCCAGCCAGATGTCAGCTCCAATAATCGGCTTGATACCGGCCCCGAGCGCGCCCTTGTAGAAACGCACCAGCGAACACATGTTTGATTGCTCGGTCAGGCCGACCGCTGGCATGCCGAGCTCAGCTACTCGCTTGATCAGTGGTTTGACGCGAACCAAACCGTCGACCAGGGAGTATTCGGAATGGACGCGGAGATGTACAAAGGTCGTGGCCATAGCGTCAGGTAGTTCCAGTTTTTCAGGCAATGAGTGCGCAGGGAGAACTTACCCCGAACGCGTCAGCGTTTAATCAGACTCAACAGATCTTCTTCGGTCTGGGGACCAAAACGGGCTTCAAGCAACTCGCCGTCAGGGTTAACGACGAACGTCGCAGGCAATGCCACCGGTAATTTCCAGTCAAAAGCAGGGCCCGGGTCCTCCGCCAGCATACCGAAACGAATATCCATCTTCGCCCCCAGATTCACCAACTCCGGACCACGGATGCCGTCAAAATTGACACCCAGCACGGTGATGTCGGGATTGTCGTCCAGCACATTGAGTTCAGGAATTTCTTCGAGACAGGGTTTGCACCACTCGGCCCAATAATTCACCAATACCCACTGGCCGCGAAGGGAATCCCAGTCGAGGGTCTGGCCAGAGGCCTGTTCAAATTCAATTTTTTCACAGCCAGCCAACGTAAGCATCACAGCGGCAATCATAATCCTGGGGTACTTCAAGGCCGAGCCTCCTGTTAGACTGTGGCGATCGTAATGAACGGTGCAGGAAAGCTTTGGATTGAATATTGTACCCTATCGGGAGTCGGCGCCAAGGTGTGTAAACATTAACATTCCCGAACGGTTCTTGAGCTCATCCGGATTCACCAACGTACAGTCCTGAAACCAAACCGGAAAATACCATGTCGGCAGCCAATAATTACGTGCTGATGCTCTACTACAGCAAGGACGGCCTGAAAAACTGCGCAGCTTTGGCGCTGGGCAGCCCTACCCGTTTTGGCAACATGGCAGCGCCTGGCCTCGATTGCTCTGCGACTTGCCACCAACAGGAATTCTTAATGCTGTACGCCCCAAAAGCGAAGATCACCCTGGCTTCCACGGCACTGATTTATCTCGCCGTACTTGCAACACTTCTGGTCACAACGTTCTATCCGGATCCGGTGGCGGACGTGTCGCTGATACTGATCCTGAGCGTCAAACTGATTCCGCTACTGTTGTTCGTCGTGCCGGTATTCAGGGGCGATAATCGCGGCTATATCTGGCTGAGCTTTGTGGTTATTTTCTACTTCACCCAAGCAGTGGTATCCGCCTGGCTCAGCGAAGGTGACTTCGCTCCGGTATTGCTGGCGATCTTGACCTTTGCACTCTTTACTGTTGCCATGATTCACCTCAAGACCAATCGGCCCTGAACCGGCCCAAGCAACGCCTACAACATAATTGCCAAGGGAATGAACAATGGCCGCCACCCCGATTCCGGCACCTCACCGATCCACTCTCACCCTGCGGGACGTGTGTTCAGCATTGGTGAGCAGTGACGAGGTGGATCAGGAAGAAGCTGAACGGATTCTGGCCGCCAACCTCGGGGCCGAAAGTGCGTCCCGACATCCCTTGGAAATTGTGGCGATTGCCTCGCCTACCAGCCTCAAAAGCAAGCGTTCGCTGGACCTTGACCGGCTTACCCAGTGGCTTGCGGACTGGGCACAGCAACCCTACTACCATATAGACCCACTCAAGATTGATACGCCCGCCATTGCAAAGGCGATGTCTTACGCCTTTGCCCAACGCCACGGGATCCTGGCGGTGGAAATTCGCAAGGACGAGGTGCTGATCGCCAGTGCCGAGCCGTTCAAAAGTGACTGGGAAGCCAACCTCCGCCATGTCCTGCAGAAGGACATAAAGCGTGTGGTTGCGAATCCGGAGGATATCCGCCGTTACACCGTTGAGTTTTATCAGCTTGCCAGCTCGGTCAGTAAGGCCAGCTCCGGACAGGGTAAGGGTGCCGGCGGTAATCTTCACAATTTCGAGCAACTGCTGGATATTGGCAGTGGCAACGATCCGGATGCCAATGATCAGCATGTCGTCAAGATCGTGGACTGGTTGTTGCAGTACGCATACGACCAACGGGCCAGCGACATCCACATTGAGCCCCGGCGCGGCGTGGTGCAGGTTCGCTTTCGCATAGACGGCGTACTCCACAACGTCTATGAATTCCCTGAGCAGGTCGGCGTGGCCGTCACCAGCCGCCTGAAGATCCTTGGCCGCCTTAATGTTGCGGAAAAACGCCGGCCCCAGGATGGTCGTATCAAAACCCGCAAGCCGGACAACAGCGAGGTCGAGCTTCGCCTCGCCACTATGCCAACGGCATTCGGCGAAAAAATGGTCCTGCGGATTTTCGATCCGGAAGTACTGCTCAAAGGCTTCGAACAACTGGGGTTTTCAAAGGATGATCGGGCCCGCTGGCACGACATCACCAGCAGACCACACGGTATTGTGCTGGTAACCGGACCTACCGGTTCCGGTAAAACCACCACTCTGTATTCCACCCTGAAACAGTTGGCGACGCCAGAAGTGAACGTGTGCACCATCGAAGATCCGATTGAGATGGTTGAGCCGGCGTTCAACCAGATGCAGGTGCAGTCCAACATTGACCTGACCTTTGCTGCAGGGGTTCGCTCTTTATTGCGTCAGGACCCGGACATCATCATGATCGGTGAGATTCGCGATCTGGAAACAGCGGAAATGGCGGTTCAAGCAGCCCTCACTGGTCACCTTGTGCTGTCTACTCTGCACACCAATGACTCTCCGAGTGCGATAACACGCCTGCTGGAGCTTGGTATACCGGCTTATCTTATTCGCGCGACCGTACTGGGCGTGATGGCCCAGCGGCTTGTTCGCACGCTCTGTCCTCACTGCAAGAGCCCTGGCCCGGTTGATGAAGATGCCTGGGCGAGCCTGACCAGGCCGTGGAAAGCCGCGCCGCCGAAGGAATTCTACCGACCAGTGGGCTGTCTGGAATGTCGCAATACGGGCTATATGGGCCGGGCCGGAGTGTACGAGATTTTGCAGCTATCCAGCGAACTGGTCGGGCAGATTGACGAGCGTTGCGAGCTGGAACAACTGAGGGTGAAAGCCTACAAAGACGGCATGAAGTCCCTGCGCCTGAGCGGCGCCCAGAAGGTAGCGGCTGGCCAAACGACCATTGAAGAAATTCTGCGGGTGACACCGGAAAGCCAGCGTTGAAGCGTCGTCTTCAGGCCCTGCCTTGGCCCGCCCTTCCGGTCAGGCTGCGGGCCTCATTCCGCACTGCTCCAAGAGCGCCTGCCAGGCTTCTGTGTGATGCCGCACCTCAGTGTCCAATCGTTGCCACAAGCCCTCTTCCGCGGTCACGCTCAACGTGCCCTGGTAGTAACGTTCAAAACCTGTCGGCATCACTTCACGCTGTTGCTGTGCAAGAGTTGTCAGCGGCGCAACCAAGGCATCCCGGTGGCGACGCACAGAGGCCAGGTAAGGCTGGATCGTCTCAATATACACGCTGAAAAACATCGACTGAACAATTCTGGCCTGATCGTTCGGCTGACCACCAATGCACAAGGGCCTGGCGTCGAGACGTCTGGAAATCAAAACCGTGGCGTCAGAAAGCCGGGCAATCAACAACCTTGCACTATTGATCAGCTGACCCGCAGTATGCTCCGACAGCCAGCGTTGATGCACCTCGCCCAGATAGTCCAGATCCTGATCAAGGTCGCCGGCCTTTAAAGCTGAAACCGTTTGATTCAGTTGCATCAGGTCATTCGCCAGGCCTGCACGGGTGCCAACTTCGGCTTCTACAGGCAACCTGCCTTTGGCCAGCGTCATCAATGACTCGGCTTCTTCAACGCCCCAGGTTGCATTCCAGATCGCAAAAGGCAGGGACTCCTGTTTACTTTCAATGGCTTTTTTCAGATCCAATGCGAGTTCTTTATTTTCAATGCTCGGCAGACATTCACGGGCGGTTTCAATAAACCGGACTTCATAACGCAAACGGTTCAATGGTTGCATCACCCGGCCCATAATCGACGCCTTTTCGCCCACTACGCGTTGAAGCTCGCAGCCATAAAGCGAAAAAAAATCGAGCATACCAAGCTCAGTGGATGGCATCGCCAAAGTGCGATCCCGGGTTCTGGGGAAGGTCTCGACAGCAGGCAGATCAGAAAAGTCCGGGGCCAGATCAAGCACCCGGGCTACGCGCTCCACATACTCGTCCATCATGTCATCAGGTGCACCAAAC
>JBDNIR010000498.1:0-2697 GCA_041688195.1 Marinobacter sp. | reverse complement strand
GGTCTCGCTTGGCTGCATGATCTTGCAGACCTTTTCCATTGCAGGGTGATAGTAACCGCCAATATCCGCTGGCTGACCCTGAATCACACTCATCTCTTCCAGAATCTTGTCCTTGTTGGCTTCAAGTTGTTCCGAGAGATTGCTGAAGAAGGCTTTCAGGTCCTTGTCTTCGTCCTGGTTTGCCAGCTTCTCAGCCCAATAACGGGCGAGGTGGAAATGACTGCCGCGGTTATCGAGCTCGCCGGTCACGCGCGAGGGTGACTGATTGTTTTCCAGCAGTCGCTCGGTGGCTTTGTCCAGAGTCTGGCCCAACAGGCGTGCCCGCACATTGCTCTGCTTTTCACCCAGCTCTTCCAGGGAGACGGCAATAGCAAGGAATTCACCCAGAGAATCCCAACGCAGATGGTTCTCCTGCAGCAGCTGTTGTACGTGCTTGGGTGCAGAACCGCCAGCGCCGGTTTCGTATAGACCTCCGCCGTTAAGCAACGGCACGACGGACAGCATCTTGGCACTGGTACCCAACTCCAGAATCGGAAACAGATCCGTCAGGTAATCCCGCAGCACGTTGCCGGTGACGGAGATGGTATCAAGGCCGCGGATCAAACGCTCCATGGTCCAGCGAATCGCCCGCACCGGCGACTTGATCAGCATATTCACATCCGAAGTGTCGTGCTCCTGAAGGTACATCTCGACTTTCTTGATCAGCTCGGCATCATGGGGACGCTCGTCGTCCAGCCAGAACAACGCTGGCATCCCGGAGGCGCGGGCGCGGTTAACCGCCAGCTTGACCCAATCGCGAATCGGCAGGTCCTTGGTTTGGCAGGCACGCCAGATATCGCCTTTTCCAACCTTATGTTCCGTCAGGGCACGACCGTCTTCGGCAACGATCCGAACGGTGCCGTCTTCAGGAATCTCGAAGGTCTTGTCGTGGGAGCCGTACTCTTCCGCTTTCTGCGCCATCAGGCCCACGTTTGGCACTGTGCCCATGGTAGTGGGGTCAAACGCGCCATGGATCTTACAGAAGTTGATCACTTCCTGATAGATGGTGGCGTAGGTGCTCTCCGGCATCACCGCCTTGGTGTCTTTCAGCTTACCATCCCGGGCCCACATTTTACCGGAGTTACGGATCATCGCTGGCATAGACGCGTCAACGATTACGTCACTGGGTACGTGCAGGTTGGTGATGCCTTTGACGGAATCCACCATAGCCATTTCAGGGCGGTGTTCGTAACAGGCGTGCAACTCTTCCTGAATCTCCTCCTGCTTGGACTCCGGCAAAGTCTTGATCTTTTCAAGCACGCTGGACAAGCCGTTGTTGGCGTTTACGCCCAACTCGTCGAACAGGTCGCCATACTTGTCGAACAATTCTTTGTAGAAAATCTTCACCGCGTGACCGAAGACAATCGGGTGGGATATTTTCATCATGGTCGCTTTGACGTGCAGCGAAAACATGACACCGGTGTTCTGGCAGTCTTCCAGCGCATCTTCTAAGAACTTGCGCAGCGCCTTACAGCTCATGAACATGCCGTCCAGCACTTCCCCTTCCAGCAACGGAAGTTCGGCTTTCAGAACAGTCTGCTTGCCTTTGGTGTTCTCGAACACGATGCGGGCGTTGGTTGCCTTGTCGAGCGTCAGCGACTGCTCGTTGGAGTAAAAATCGCCACCGCGCATATGGGCGACATGAGTGCGCGAAGCCGGACTCCACTCACCCATGGTATGAGGGTATTTACGGGCAAAGGCTTTGACGGCAGCCGGTGCGCGCCGGTCGGAGTTGCCTTCCCGCAGGACCGGGTTGACCGCACTGCCAAGTGCCTTGGCGTAACGGGCCTTGGCGTCTTTCTCTTCGTCGCTCTGAGCGTTCTCTACGTAGTCGGGAATCTTGTAACCCTGAGACTGGAGCTCTTTGACCGCTGCCCGCAGCTGGGGAATGGAGGCACTGATGTTAGGCAGCTTGATGATATTTGCTTCCGGGTTCTTGGTGTAGTCCCCCAACTCGGTCAGGGCATCCGGCACTTTTTGATCTTCATCCAGTTGCTCAGGGAAGATCGCCAGAATCCGGGCCGCCAGGGAAATATCACTGGTTCCAAATTCTATGCCGGCTGGCTTGGCATAGGTTTCCAGGATCGGGAGAAGGGAGCGTGTCGCGAGCGCGGGAGCCTCGTCGGTCAGGGTATAGATGATTTTGGTTTTGGAATTGGAAGTAGGCATTTTCGTCCTCTGGCAAGGTGTGAGTTCAGGACGGTCAGCACATTCCCTGGCGTCTTGTGAACATCAGAGTTAAGCACGGACTGATTACGAACTTATGAGAAGAGAGTAAAGATACCAGTTTTTGGCGCATTTTGATTAGGATATTAGTCTAAAGTCTCAAGAATTTTATGAATTCCACTACAAAAACATCCACTCTTTTGCTGTAAATGCCTGTTTCACAAGTCCGTGGAAAGAACCGCCAGCAACCCTGCCGCCTGAAGCGTAACCTGTATGGCATCCAGCGCCTCCGGGTTAGCCAGGGCGTCGCGGTTATCACTGTGGGCGGCACCATTCAGCATTCTGGCGACCGCCAGCTCAACTTTCTTTCCACTTCGGGTGTAGGGGATGTCGTTGACCACCAATACGTGTCGCGGCACATGGCGGGGACTGGCACCCTCTCGAATACGGCGTTTCAGGTTCTTGATGACCTCGTCGCTGAGCGAGTTTCCG
>JBDNIR010000497.1:0-4025 GCA_041688195.1 Marinobacter sp. | reverse complement strand
CGCTGAAGTTGTCGGCATGAGCCAGCGTCCGCACGGTATCACCGTTAATCTGCGTCATGGTGAGACTGAGAGCGAGCTGTCAGCGCAATGCCTGGTCGTCGCTGACGGCGGACGCTCCAGGTTGCGTGAAAAACTCGGCTTCAGAGTAGATCAGCAGAGTTATGGCCAGAATGCCCTGGTGGCGAACGTCACTACCTCGGAAAGTCATCAGTTCACGGCTTATGAGCGCTTTACTGACGAGGGGCCCATGGCACTGCTGCCGCAAGGCTCCGGCAAAAATGCAGGCAATACTGCGGCACTGGTCTGGACCCTCGATGATGCCGCCCTCAACGAATTGCTCGGCCTTGATGATGCGGGCAAATGTCAGCAACTGCAGCAACGCTTCGGCTGGCGGCTCGGACGCTTTACCCGTATCGGCCAGTGCAATCACTACCCCCTGACGCTGACCACCGTCCACGAATCTGTGCAGCCTGGCGTCGTACTGGTAGGGAATGCGGCGCATACGCTCCATCCGGTCGCGGGTCAGGGGTTTAACCTGGCACTGCGGGGCCTGATGGCGCTGGTGGAACAATTCCGGCTGGCGACAGAGCAGAGTATTAGTCTGGGCGATCTGCGGCTGCTTCGGCATTATCAGGACAATCACCGTAGTGACTGGCAACAAACGGTCCGGTTCTCGGACACACTGATTCAACTGTTTGGCCACCGGTTACCCGCTATTGCGGCGGCACGGGATCTCGGTCTGATAGGTCTGGGGCTGGTGCCCGGGGCCAAACACTGGTTTGGACGCAAGGCTATGGGGTTGGGCGGGCGCCGAGCGGTGATCCGGCCTCCCGGTACTGCTCTGGGGGGTAATGCCCATCATGAGTGAGTCACAAAGCTTCGATATTCTGGTTGTGGGCGGCGGCATGACCGGCTCGGCCCTGGCCTTGGGGCTCTCCAGACAGGGCTGGAAAACCGCTCTGGTGGAGAGTGCCAGCGCGGCCTCCGCCAGGGCAGATACCGGCCCCGCAAATGTGGTTAATGATTTTGAGCCCCGGGTCAGCGCTATCTCGGTTGCCAGCCAGGCCTTGCTGGAGGACCTGGGTGTATGGGCCTGTGTCGCCAGCCATCGTCACTGCCCGTATCAGGCCATGACCGTCTGGGACGGTGACGGTACTGGCAGCATCCACTTCGATGCGGCGGAACTTCAGGTCCGGTCTTTGGGTACGATTGTGGAGAACCGTAACATTGTGCAGGCGCTGTTTCTTGGCCTTGAGCAGAGTGACGTCGAGATCTTCGATAACACCCGGGTAACGGGTTGGTGGGAGCAGAGCGGCCAGCGCGGTGTTCGTCTTGAAGACGGACGCCAGCTCAATGCCGCACTGGTGGTGGCAGCCGATGGTGGCAATTCCCGGATGCGGCAGTGGGTCGGCCTGCCGACACGGGAGTGGGATTATGGCCAGCAGGCCATTGTCTGCACGGTGGAAACCAGCCAGACTCACCAGTTCACTGCCTGGCAGCGCTTTGCTACCACCGGCCCGCTGGCATTCCTGCCGTTGCAGAGCGAGGCTGGCGATGATCATTTCTGCTCAATTGTCTGGTCCCAGGACACCGCAGAAGCCCGACGCCTGATGGCTCTGGACGACGGTGAATTTATCAGCGCCCTGGGAATGGCGATTGAGCAGCGGTTGGGGGCAATTCAGGCGGTGTCCAGGCGCTTCGCTTTTCCACTGCGGCAGCGTCACGCTAAAGATTATGTGCGTCCCGGTTTTGCCTTGGTTGGCGATGCTGCTCACACTATTCACCCGCTGGCGGGCCAGGGTGCCAACCTCGGTTACAGTGACGTGGCAGTGTTGCTCGAAGAACTAGCCAGGTCGCGCAAGGCGGGCCTGAAACCTGACAACGAGCAGGTGCTGGCCCGCTACCAGCGCCGTCGTAAAGGCGATAACCTGGCGATGATGGCGGCCATGGAAGGGTTCAAACAACTGTTCGCCAGGGACGAGTTGCCCCTGCGCTGGCTGCGCAACACCGGTATGCGCTGGCTGGACCGGCTTGGTCCCGTCAAAAATCGCCTGGCTGCTGAAGCCATGGGGTTGAATCGTTAGTGTTAACCAAGCCAATGACAGTGCTCACCAAACCTATAAGGACTGGATGCCATGGCCGGAAGTAGCCTGTTACTGCTGATCGACGACATAGCCACTATTCTTGACGATGTGTCGGTCATGACCAAGGTCGCGGCCAAGAAGACGGTCGGTGTATTGGGGGACGACCTTGCGCTTAATGC
The DNA here is from genome assembly GCA_041688195.1 of Marinobacter sp. Lineage (GTDB taxonomy): Bacteria > Pseudomonadota > Gammaproteobacteria > Pseudomonadales > Oleiphilaceae > Marinobacter. The sequence goes on along the minus strand of JBDNIR010000497.1, from coordinate 1,762 downwards.
TCAGCAGGTCAGTGGTGTCAAGCCGGCCCGGGAGCTGCCGGTGGTCTGGGCGGTCGCCAAGGGGTCATTGCTCAACAAGGCGATTCTGGTACCGGCTGCGCTGGCCATCAGTTTCTTTGTGCCCTGGTTGGTTACGCCCTTGTTGATGCTTGGTGGTGCCTTCCTTTGCTATGAGGGTTTTGAAAAGCTTGCCCATAAGTTTTTACATGCCGGGGAAGCCAAGGCTCACAAGGATGAACTGAGAAAAGCGCTTGCAGACACCAAGGTCGATATGAAAGCGCTTGAGAAAGAAAAGATTCGAGGTGCGATCCGCACCGATTTCATCCTGTCAGCGGAGATTATCGCCATCACCCTGGGGACGGTCAGTGCCGAGTCGATTGGCATGCAGTTTCTGGTGCTTGCGGTGGTTGCCCTGTTTATCACCATCGGGGTGTATGGTCTGGTCGCCGGCATCGTGAAACTGGATGATGGCGGCCTTTATCTCAGCCAGCGCGACGGTCAGCTCCAGCAATCGCTGGGGCGAGGCATTTTATGGCTCGCACCGCATATGATGAAAACTCTCTCGATACTCGGGACAATAGCGATGTTTCTGGTGGGTGGAGGTATCCTGACCCATGGTGTACCCCCGATATACCAGGCCATCCATGATTTTTCAGTTGCTGTCGGCGGGATCATGGAAGTGGTGCTGCCCATTTTGACGAATGGCCTCGTGGGCCTGATCGCGGGCGCCATTCTGGTTGCAACGATAACGCCGTTGCTGACATGGTGGCAAAAACGAGGCGGTCATGAGCGCTCGGTGTAAACGGGTGCTATTGGCAGGCGTCGAACAACCGGCTTACCAATACAGGCACTGCAGTCTCTACCCTTAAAATACGCGCGCCCAGATGCACTGCCTTGCAACCAGCGGCGACCAGTTTATCCACTTCGTAGGGAATAAAGCCGCCCTCCGGGCCGATGCAAAGAGCGGCGGGTTCGCGCAATTGCGCGGGGCAGGGGATTGAAGCACCGGGGTGCGCTACCAGTGCCTGTCGGCCCGTCAGCAGTCCGGGCAGTTCATCTTCAACAAATGGCTTGAACCGTTTTCGGACATGCACTTCCGGCATCACAGTATCACGAGCCTGTTCGAGGCCGAGCGTCAGGTGCTCACGAATGCTGGCGTCTGCCAGTAAGGGGGTTTGCCAAAAGCTTTTCTCAACCTTGTAAGCGTTGATCAGCCAGATGTCTTTTACCCCCAGCGTTGCGCAGGTCTGGAGCACCCTGCGAAACATCTTCGGACGGGGCATGGCAAGAATCAGCGTGAGTGGTAAAGCGTTGGGGGGCGGTTGGCTAAACACGACCTGGAGGTCGATATAGCTTTCCGTCTGATGGAGTACTTTTCCGACACCGATCAGCCCATCGACTTTTCCCACCGGAAGGGAGTCACCTGCATTGGCCTTGACGATGGTGGCCAGGTGGTCCCGCCGCCGCCCCGTCAGACGTACCTGATCTGGACCGGTGAAGTCTTCCTCGAACAGCAGAGCCAGGTTCATTTGCCAGTAATTTCCGTGTCTTCAGAAGGCGCTCGGCGCTGGGCAAAACGGCCAAACAGGATGCCCAGCTCGAACAGAGCCCACATGGGTACCGCCAGCAAAGTCTGGGAAATGATATCCGGAGGTGTCAGCAGCATGCCGATGAGGAAGCACACCACCACCACGTAGGGTCGTTTTGCAGCAAGATCGCTGGCGGTGGTGGCACCGGAGAGAATTAGCAATATTGTCGCGAT
>JBDNIR010000496.1:0-3025 GCA_041688195.1 Marinobacter sp. | reverse complement strand
TCAGGAATGCGCAGGATTTTAACAAAATCGATCCGACCAACGGCCTTGGGATGAACACCGGGAAAACGAAACGTCAGTTGGTTGTTCTTTAATTCAATCATACATGGGCTCCTTGCGCCTTATGAGCTGACCGTCACCAATCTCCGTCGGATACTTCTCGAACCACGCGAAGGATGGCATGGTCCGGCACTTCCTTGAGTTGGCGAATCAGTTCGGCAAATAATTGTGGGCGCTTGCGAATCACTTCCTGAAGATCGGTAGATACCTTGCCGGCTAATGCCAGCAATACATCCGCATCCAAATTGAGCTCCACCGCTAGTCTCTTAATGGTGTGTTCGCCAGGCGGAGCCACATCGCCCCGCTCGATCTTACTCAGATAGGCGGGTTCGATTCCCACCCGTAAAGCAACCTGCCGCAGCGAATACGCTCGGTCAGTCGCTTTCAGTGCTTCGCGTTTTTGTCTCAGTGTTTTTCCTATCATAATGTGTACTATATACTACACAGTACTCATTATTCAAACATAATAAACGATTCAAGAAAAATTTTGATCACGGAGTACCCTGAACTTCCGAGAGTTAATGTCTGTGATCGCTACAGACATTTGATGCAAGCGCCGACGATTAAACCCTTTGGACTATAATCGAGCTATTCATAAACTCTGGCGTCACTGATAAGTCTTTGATGAACGACAGCCCTATCTTGGTCGTCGACCTGGAAGCCACCTGCTGGGCAAACCGGCAGGCGCCGTCTGGGCAGCCTCAACGTATAAACAACATGGAGATTATCGAGTTCGGATGCGCTCTTGCGACTCGGGCAGCCTTACCCTGACGCATGCATAATGCTCGACGCGTGGTTGGGACAACCCCATGAAGACTTCATCTGGTGCAGCTGGGGTAACTACGACCGCTTACATATTGAAGCCGACGGCAATAAGCGCGGGGCGTTACCAGTGATGATGGGCTACCCCCACCTGAACTTAAAACGAATCTGGCGCCGAACAACGGGGCAAAAGCGCAAAGATGGAACGGCCCATGCCTTGGAGTTCCACAGTTTGGCATTAAAGGGACATCACCACCGAGGTGTTGACGATGCCCGCAATATGGTTCGCTTGCTGCCATTTACGGACTGGACGCTGGAACCGGAGTTGCTAGTGGCTCCGCGTACCTCTTGGCAAGAACTTAAGGAGACATTTTGAGGTTAGTCTGCATTTCCGACACCCACAGCCTGCATCGGCGTATACCAAACGTGCCGGATGGCGATGTGCTCAGACTGCCTGGGTGCTGGCACTCTGGATAATGTGGAAGACCTCAATGACTGGCTGGGAACCTTGCCCCACCGACACAAAATCGTCATTGCCGGCAATCACGACTGGGTGTTTCAAGAGGCACCAGAGCTCGCAAGAAACGCGCTGACCAACGCCATCTATCTTGAAGACAGCGGTGTTGAGATCGAAGGTATCGGGTTTTCGGGCTCGCCCTGAACGCCGACTTTTATGGACTGGGCCTTCATGCGGGATCGCGGGCAAGCCTTGCATGATCGATGGATGAAGATCCCAGAAGACACCGATGTACTGATTACCCACGGCCCACCAAAAGGCATAGGAGATGAGGCGTTGGCGGGGCTTTGGTGTCAAAATGTTGGCTGCGTGGATCTGCTGCATCGGATCAAACAGCTGCGGCTGAAAGCACATATTTTTGGCCATATTCACGAAGGCTACGGCGAATACACTCTGGGTCGCACTCGTTTGGTCAACGCCAGTACCTGCACACTTTGGTATGTGCCCGAAAACCCATCCATTGTTTTAGATATATAAAAGAGAAAAGGCTTTATCCAGCGCACAGGGCTAAACCTTACGCAAAAGTGGTGACTATTTTGATGTCTAATCTAACAGCGCACAAGGCGATCGCACGCAACCAAAACGGGATTGATTGGCTCTGCGGTGACCTACATGGTCAGTATGATTCTCTGCAAAGGGCTCTATTGGAAGTGGGTTTCAACTCGGCCGTAGATCGACTTTTTCTATTGGGCGACGTCATTGATCGCGGGCCAAAATCGAAAGAACTTCTGAATTGGGTGCTAACCACGGAGTTCGTGCACTGCCTCATGGGAAATCACGAGCTTATGTTTGTGGCCAGTTCGGTCAATGTTGGGTATCGAGATAAGCATCGGGCAATTGGTGGTGACTGGGTTGATCGGACCGATTCTTCTGAGCAGCAAAAACTGACGACCCAGTGCATTCAGCAGATGCCTTTGACGATCACGCTTGAGTGCGAAAAAGGCAGCCTCGGTCTAGTGCACGCACAAAGCCCCGCGGATAACTGGCAGGATGTTCAGCAGGCAGTACCGTCTGACCAATTTGCGATTGACTGCACCTGGCCTTGGAATCGAGCGCAGGGATCAGACCAAACCATTGCTGGCATCACAGCCGTTGTGTCTGGGCATATTGGCACCGTTGATGTGATTCAAAAAGGTAATCAGGTCTGGATTGATATCTTGGGGAAAACCGGAAACTTGACGCTCGTGCCCGTTACCGACATTTTTGACTGGGTTAGGAGGAACACATTAAATGGATGAGCGCCCTCTATTAATCGTTGATTTGGAGGCGACCTGCTGGGAGAACCGGATGGCGCCGGCGGGCGAAATCCAGAGCATCCACAACATGGAAATCATTGAGTTTGGGTGTGCCCTGGCGACCCGGGCTGGCGAGCTTTTGGATAGCCAATCGTTCCTAGTGCGGCCCGTGGAAAACCCTCAGCTCAGTGAGTTTTGTACATCGCTGACCAGTATCAATCAGTCGATGATTGAGGCCGCGCCGCCCTATTCTGAAGCCTGCAAGCTGCTTGATGTGTGGTTGGGTCAACCGCGTGAGGATTTTATCTGGTGCAGCTGGGGCAACTACGACCGCCTACATATCCTGGCCGACAGTGAAAAGCATGGTGTGTTTCCCGCGATAATGAATTACCCCCACCTGAACCTGAAGCGGATCTGGCGCCGAACAACCGGACAAAAGCGGAAAAATGGAATG
>JBDNIR010000112.1:0-7877 GCA_041688195.1 Marinobacter sp. | reverse complement strand
TTGAAAGGCCTCAGGTAAACAAACAGTTTGTTGCGGGGTGGAGCAGTCTGGTAGCTCGTCGGGCTCATAACCCGAAGGTCGTAGGTTCGAATCCTGCCCCCGCTACCATATAAAAGAAAGGCAGATCAGTAACTTACTGGTCTGCCTTTTTTGCGTTCAGGCCGAAATAACCTGCCCAATCAAATTGCTGCGGCTCTGACGGAGCGGCAGCAGATTCTGTCGGCTTGAAGGCACACCTGGCCTATGTCGCTGTAACCCGCGCGCAGAAGCGCCTGATTTTGGATAAAGAGCAGGAAAGGCTGTTGATGCTGCCGCCGTCGGCACTCAAAGTTGCCGCGTGAATAGAATGTACGACCATCATAATGATGCTACACTGACATCATATCGATGGGAGATGAGCTATGATTAGCCAGGCAGACAAAGAAGAAGGCAGGGTCAGTGTGGCGGGAAAATCCGTTTCAACTTACCGGCCTAAGATGGTGGTTTTGAACCTGGATGGTCCGGATCAAACCGTGTTTGGTGTCATTCCTTCTAAGGTGTTTGCGAACCGGAAAGCCTTCATCGACGTGTCGAGAAAAGGCATCCCGGGCCGGTGGGTCAAAAGCGTGGTCGATGCCACGGGATTGCGTGAAACCTTCCTTGCAATCCTGAACGTGTCTTCTGGCAACCTGAGCCGTGAGTATCGAAAGAAAGCGCTGACAAAAGAGGCGTCCGAAGAAGTTCTGGATGCTGTGCGTTTGCTCAGCCAGGCCGTAGATGTGTGGGAGTCCCGGGATATGGCCATGCAGTGGCTTAACAGCCCGGTGGCAGCCCTGGGCGGCGAACGCCCGATCAATCTGTTCGATACATTCGAGGGTCGTCGATGGGTTTCCCAGGTGCTCAACAAGATTGAGCACGGGGATTTCAGTTGATGCTGATTTACCGCATCACGAAAGAGCAGTACTTGGAGAATTTCAGCGGGCTCGGGGGCAGTTATGAAGACGGTGCCCGGTGGAATATGCCCGGTACACCGGTGCTGTATTTTGGGCTGTCCGCCGCCGTGGTAATGCTGGAGATGGCTAACTACACCAGCACGCCGCGTATGGTACCGCCGTCGTTCCGGCTGGGAGTCTACGAAATCCCCGAAAATACTCCGATCGACCGGCTGGAACAGACAGACTGGCCAGAGGACTGGTCTCAGTTCCCGTATTCAGAGTCCACGCAAGCCATTGGAGATCAGTGGTTAAGGGAAGGGCAAAAGTTTGGCCTGATTGTGCCCAGTTGCGCGATATCCGGCGATCTGGGGGAGGTCATGGTTGTCAACCCGGCCCATGAGACCATGCGGCAGATTCGTCTGGTGGAAGCCCGATCCGACATTTTTAATCCTCGGGCGTTTGTAGGAGTTGATCCAGCAGACTGAGATCCGGTACTGAGGTGCCGTAATCAGTCGTGTTATAATCCAGTTTCAATGGTCGTCTCTGACGATCGGGTTTGCACACCTTATAGTGCTGGCCTTCACTGCTTGGCAGGGGAAGGTTTGATACTCCTTTACGGAGTGTCCTTCGGTCATTGAGTGGTTCTCCCTCAGGGAGAATCCCGGGAGACGTAAAGACGAGGAGGAAATATGCGTACATCCCAGGTTATCCAGCAAGCGCAAAATCATGCCGCGAATGCCCAAAAGCCCTTTATTGTTTATTTTGATGGCGTAGGCGGTGGATTCCTGGAGAAAGGGTGTTTATACTTCCTACGCCCACAGACTTCTGGAGAGCCATTTCAATGGATGCACTAATTGCGTACATCGGCACCATCAACGGCATTGTCTGGGGACCGGCAATGCTGGCCTTACTTGCAGGCACCGGCCTTTATCTGACCCTCGGGCTCAAGCTGATCCCTCAGCGCAAGCTGGGGTTTGGCTTCAAGATGCTTTGGCGCGGACGCAAGAGCACCGCCGAAGGCGACATTAGCCCATTCAATGCGCTGATGACCGCACTGTCGGCCACGGTGGGAACGGGTAATATTGCCGGCGTGGCAACTGCACTGTTCTTCGGCGGTCCCGGGGCGCTCTTCTGGATGTGGGTAATCGCCGTGGTCGGTATGGCGACCAAGTTCTGCGAGGCGGCGCTGGCTGTACACTTTCGCGAGAAGGACGCACTTGGCCACCACGTCGGCGGTCCGATGTATTACATCAAGAACGGTCTGGGGAAAAACTGGAAATGGCTGGGCGTGCTGTTTGCGATCTTTGGCATGCTCGCGGGCTTCGGTATTGGCAATACCATCCAGTCCAACTCGGTTGCCGATGCGCTGCAAAGCACCTTCGGTATTGCACCCCTGCTGACCGGCATCGTCATCGCCGCTCTGGTTGCACTGGTACTGATTGGAGGCATCAAGCGTATCGGTGATGTCGCCGGCAAGCTGGTTCCGATCATGGCGCTGTTCTATGTCGGTGGCGGTTTGATCATCCTTATCACGCACGCAGCCAAACTGCCGGAAGCCTTTGGCCTGATTTTTTACCATGCGTTCAACCCGGCCGCAGCCGCCGGTGGTTTTGCCGGCGCGACCATCTGGGCCGCAATGCGTTTCGGTATCGCCCGCGGCGTGTTCTCCAACGAAGCCGGTCTGGGCAGCGCGCCTATCGCCCACGCTGCCGCCAAGACCAACAATCCGGTCCGCCAGGGCACGGTAGCCATGCTCGGCACCTTCATTGACACTATTGTGATCTGCTCGATCACCGGCCTCGTGATCATGGTGACAGGTGCATGGCAAAGCGGTGAGAACGGCGCCTCCCTGTCGGCCCATGCGTTTAATATCGGCCTGCCCGGTGGCTGGGGGCAGTACATCGTTAGTATCGGTCTGGCCATCTTCGCGTTCACCACCATCATCGCCTGGAGCTTTTACGGCGAGAAGTGCACCCAGTTTCTTTTTGGTGAAAAATCCAACATACCGTTCCGCATTCTCTGGGTACTGGCGATCCCGCTGGGTACCCTGCCGATCGTCGATCTGGGCAACCTGTGGCTGGTAGCTGATACGCTCAATGCCTTGATGGCGATTCCGAACCTGATCGCGTTGCTGTTGCTCAGTCCCGTGGTGTTCAAATTGACCAAGGATTACTTCAACGACCCCGTCAACCTGCTCCAGGACAAGTAAGAGCTCTTTACCTCACCCGCCCTCCCCGGGCGGCGTGCTTACTGTCGCAATTTATGTCTGGTTCGGGCTGAAGTTTCTGTCGCGCAGCTGGTTCAATCTGGATGTGCTCTGGGCATTGAGCTTTATCCTTGTAGGATGCATTGGTGCTGGCACTGCCTTGGCTCAAATCAGATAACGCTTGAGCCGTTGACGCGGGCCGACACCTTCTTTGAGATGCACCCACTTGGAGAGCACCTATGCCGAAGTTTCTACACACTGCAGACTGGCAGATGGGGCGCGTGTTCAGCCGGTTCGATACCGATGACGGCGCAGCTCTGGCCGAAGCCCGTTACACGGCCATTGAAGGGCTGGCAGAACTTGCCATAGAGCAGGGCTGTGACGCGGTGCTGGTAGCGGGTGACGTATTTGATGCCCAGACGGTGTCGGACCGGACCATACGGCGGGTGTTCAATGCCATGGCCGGTTTTGCGGGCCCCTGGGTCCTGTTGCCCGGCAACCATGATGCCGCGCTGGTGGAAAGTGTGTGGACCCGGGCGCAGCGACTTAATGCAGTTCCCTCCAATGTTCTGCTGGCGCTTGAGAGTGGCATTATCCTGCTGTCCGAGCAGGGCATTGCGGTGTTGGCAGCACCTCTGACCCAGCGGCATACCTACAGTGATCTGACGGAAGCCTTCGATACCATGGCGACGCCCGCCGGACTCATCCGCGTCGGGCTGGCCCATGGCAGCGTGCAGGGCATCCTGCCGGAGGAAGTGGATGCCACCAACCCCATCGCGCCAGACCGAACCGAACGGGCCCACCTCGATTATCTGGCCCTGGGCGATTGGCACGGGTTAAAAGAAGTCAATGAGCGGACCTGGTACAGCGGCACGCCCGAGCCGGAGCGGTTCCGTAACAATGACGCAGGCTTTGCGCTGATAGTGGAGATTGCCGAACCCGGTGCTCGCCCCACGGTGAGCCGTTACGACACGGCGAAGTACCGCTGGCATCAGTGGCGGGAGCAGCTTTCAGTGGCATCCGATCTCGACGAGTTGCTGAAACGCCTAGACGGCTTGCCAGAAACCTCCGTGATCGATTGTCGCCTGGAGGGCACCATAACCCTGGTGGACGACCAGCGCCTGACGGAGGCCCTGTCTATCGCTGAGGCACGATACCGAAGCGTGTCCTGCGATCGCGCCAGCCTGCAATTAGAACCCACCGATGAGGATATTGCCACCCTCCACGCCGACGGTTATCTGGGTGAAGCCATCCATGAGCTCAGAGCCCTGCAACGTGGCGATAACCCGGCGGCGGCAAGGGACGCTCTGGGTATTCTGGCTCAGCATCTGAAAGAAAGAAGTCCTGAAGAAAAAGCCACAGCCGGGGAGTTCGGGCAATGAAACTGCAGAGTCTACGCATTGAGCAGCTCCGTCAGTTCAGATACAGCATCGCCCTGAACGACCTGCAGCCGGGCATCAACCTTATCCACGGCCCCAATGAATCCGGTAAGAGCACCCTGGTGCGGGCGATCCGTGCCGCTTTTTTCGAACGTTATCGCTCCAGTGCCGTTGAGGACCTGCGCCCTTGGGGGGACTCCGGCGCCGCGCCCACAGTGGAGCTTTCATTCGAGCATGGCCAGCAGCGCTGGCAACTCACCAAGCAGTTTTTGCAACGCAAACGCTGTGACCTTCAGATAGAGTCAGACAGCTTCAGCGGTGAAGAGGCGGAAGAAAAACTGGCCAATCTACTGGGCTACCAGTTTGCCGGGAAAGGCGCCAGTAAAGCTGAACATTGGGGCATACCCGGCCTGCTTTGGGTGGAGCAAGGCACCGGCCAGGACATTGAACTGGCTGTTGGCAACGCCAGTGACCACCTGCAATCTGCCCTCAATAGCCTGGTTGGCGAAGTGGCCAGCAGTGGCGGAGACGAGGTGATCCAGTCTGTCGAACAGCAGCGCGCCGTATTGCTAACCGCTACCGGAAAACCACGCGGCGATTACGCGCAACTTGACCGGGACCGGCAACAGCTGGATGCCCGACTGGCCGAACTCGATGAACGCATTGAACGTTATCAGTCGCTGGTGGACCGGCTAGGCAACTTGCGGGAAGGCCACGACCAGGCCGAACGGGAACGTCCCTGGGACGAAGCCCGCGACAATCTGACGCAGGCTGAAATCCGCTTCCGGGAAATCGAGACCCTGCAGCAACAACAACAAAGGGACAGTGAGGGACTTAACAGCATTCAACAGAAGCTCGACCTGCTGATGCGCAACCGGAATCAATTTCAGGATCAGCGCAGGAAGCTCGATCAACGGGAAGGCGACTACCAGGGCGCCGAACGCGCGCTGCAGCAGGAACAGGCCCAGACCTCGGTGCTGAATACCGCCGTTGAAGATGCCCGCAAGCTTTATGAGGCCGCCAAACAGGCGGTTGATAAAGCCCGCCTGCATGACCAGCACCAGCGCCTGCACCGGGACCTGACCCAGCTTGAGGGTGATCTTGAGTTACTGGAAGCCAACCTTGCTAAAGCCACCGACCACCAGACGCAACTCGACCAGGCCCGGCAGGCTAAACAGCAGAATCTGATCGACAAGGCGGGCGTGCAGCAACTGCAGCAAACCCAGCGGGCCCTGGAAGAAGAAACCATCCGCTCAGAAAGCATTGCCACCCGACTAAACTGGCAGCTGGAGCCAGGCAAAATCCTGCAGCTGAACGGGAGCACGGTTGAAGGGCAGGGTACGGAGCGACTGCTGGATGACAGTAATCTGGTGATTCCCGGAATCGGAACCCTGGGCATTACCCCTGGCGGTGAGGATCTCGGGCGTGTACGCCGCCAGATAGAGCGCCTGGAAAAAGACCTGCGGGATCAGTTCGCACGCCTTGGCGTCGAATCCGCAGCAGAGGCCGAAGCGCGACTGGGCCGATACCAGGAAGCCAGCGCACAGTTTGAGCGGCTTGATGAGTTGCTCAAGTCGTTTGCCCCGAGCGGGATTGGCCGCCTCAAAATCCGGCAGATAGAGGTAAGCGCGGAACTGGCTAACCGGCTTAAGGCCTGGCAGGCCGTGCCCGAGCCCAAGCCAGGAGCGGATGAGATCCCAAAGCCCCTGCCCGCAGCGGAGGCAGACCTTGCCACCGCAGAGCAACGGCTGGGTGATTCCGAGCAGGCTTTTCGGCGCCACGAAACCCAAATCCTCAAAGCCAGCCACGCCTGTGAGAGCGCAAAACGGGAGTGGGAGCAGCTAAAAGCAGAGCTCACCAGTCCAGAGCGGCAGAAGCAGCAAAATGAACTGGACCGGAACATAACCGAAGCAAAGAAACGCCAGCAGGCGCTGGAAATCACCGTGGCGCAGCGCAAGGCCTCCATTGATGAAGCCCGGCCGGAGCTGTTACAACAGGACATAATCCGGCTCAAGGCCACCATCGAGCAACTGGAAAAGACCCATAATGGCCGAACCCTGGAAATCCACGAACTGCGTGGGCGCCTGGAAGCCTGGGGTGCGGAGGGCCTGGAAGAGCAGCGTAACGAACAGGCGGTAGAGCTGGAACACGTGAACCGTCGCTACAACGAACTGCACCGTCGCGCCAGGGCACTGGATCTGTTGCTCAATCTGCTGCAAACCAAGCGGCAGGCGCTGACAAAACGTCTCCAGGCGCCCTTGCAAAAACATCTGGACCATTACCTCAGCGTACTCTTTCCCCATGCCCGGCTGGAAGTGAACGAACAGCTGATCCCCGGCACATTCACCAGAGGCAGTGAACTTGGCCAGGTCACAGAGCTGAGCTTCGGCGCCCGGGAACAGATGGGCCTGATAAGCCGACTCGCCTACGCCGACTTGCTACAGGAAGCTGGCAGGCCCACCCTGATTATTCTGGATGACACCCTGGTCCATAGCGACTCCACCCGCCTGGTAGGCATGAAACGAATACTCTTCGATGCCTCCCAGCGCCATCAGATTCTGCTGTTCACCTGCCACCCGGATAATTGGCGGGATCTGGGGGTTGAAGCCAGGGATCTGGAGGCATTGAAAGCAAAGGCAGCGACGCCTACGGCGCCAGGTCAGGAGTGAACGGCAGTGATTTCTGGCATAGTCTGTTCCTTGTTATTGATTGGTTATCTACAGATGATGCAAAGGCCTCAGAGCTTAACCTTCATCTGAACCATATCTTCTGAAGGCATGTCAAATCGTCCTTTATGGCCACTGACACCCAGGTCAGCATCAGCGCCATCCAGCGCATGTACTCCCTGCTCAAGGGTGAAGAGCTGGATGAGGCCGCCGAGGAAAGCCCGCTGAGCGGGCCGAACCTGCTGAACAAAACCCCGCTGCGTGAAAGGTTCGGTGTTGATACCAAGAACAGTGCAATGATCAGCCGGATCATCAAGCAAGCCATAGAGGCCTAGGTCATCAGGCCTTACGACCAGGCGGCAGGCACCAAAGTCATGCGCTATGTACCCTGGTGGGCTTAATCTGGATTTGCTTGACCGTTGCTTGACTGAGAGACATGAAGAAAGACACTAAAAAACAAAAATAACAACAAAAACAATTGGTTAGTATTTTTTATTGCATGATCAGTGCTTGAGACCGCCCGCCATGCCTTGACCAATGTGGCCACCGGCCGGACCAGAAAATCAAGCGTGACTGGTACTACTGACAATGGAGGAGGCCAAGATGATCGAATACAAAACCGGCGACATTTTACGTGAAGACGCCGACGCCATTATCAATACCGTAAATTGTGTCGGTGTCATGGGGCGTGGAATTGCGCTGCAGTTCAAGA
>JBDNIR010000495.1:0-4166 GCA_041688195.1 Marinobacter sp. | reverse complement strand
TTGGACTCCAAAAGCCCTTCTCAATCGCTCGGTGAGCACTACAAAAGTTTTCCTAATTGCCGAGTCAAAGTGCAAGCCATCCATCAAAGGAACCACCGATTCTCGGAGCTTTTCATCTAAGAACTGATCTTCACTTGCCTCCGATATCAAGCTACGTAATGTCGCCGGTAGATCGTAAAATAAAATGTCTTTGATATCCGAATAACAGCCATCCTTATCATCTCTCTTGAGATAGTATTCGAGAAAAGTTAGGTGCCTGCCTAAGCTTCCGCATTGCTCCCATTCAAGATCGGCTACTTCAACCAACTTGGTGGCATTGCTACCAAGCTCTTGTTGCACCCGGAGCAGTTCAGGTGATTCCGCTTCCCCAAACAAACCGTATAGCTGAACTGCCTTATCATGGGTCAGTTGATACTGCTGAAGCACTGAAGTTAATGACTTTTTAATTCCCATGATCTCTCCTGAAGAAGCAAGCCTAACGCCTCGCATAACCGGAAATTTGCGAAGCGCAGCGTAGCAAATTGTCCGCGTTTATGCGTTTGTTAGGTGATTTATCCAATTGCTATTGCCTTTGTGATAACAATCACCACAGCCAAGGACAAATAGAACCCACAAACAGAAAATGACTTAAGTGATTTCCACTGTAAACGGGATAAATTGCCTTTTGGATTTACTGAATATAAGTCTGTAACAGTCAGTGATTTATTATGTAATTTTGAAACGAAATCATTATATGAATTTCTAAAAGCCTTTTCTAAAGCTAGGTAGTAAGCATCCAAAGCTGCAAATACGAATGTAGGTAACATTGCTATAAATGCATAATCCGGTTTTCCTTTATCGGCGACTATCACAAGCACAGCTGATACCAATGTTACGCACCATGCTTTACTGGCAGAGCTATTAGATGCCATTCTTTGAATTACGTTTTGAAGGATACCAAGGTGAGTTTAAATAGATGGAGATTCTCCATCTATTTCCAAATATTCTTCTTGATCAGTCATATTATTTCCTTTGAGCAATAGCTGTATTTACCCATGACTCTATATTACGGGCAATGTCATTATATGCGTCATGTGAGGCTGGATCATAACAACTCACTTTGCTTGATAACTTACCGTCATCATCAAAATTAAAAGTGTCGAATGGATTTGTTCCTTTTCGGCTTGTGCCATTTTTGGGGCACTTTACATTATGAATAAATATGCCTAAAAGTGGTTTCCCGTCATTCCATGCTTTTTCAATTTCATATCTAACCCATGGCCGATTAGACGTGTCTTCCCCAACCAATACGATAACACACTGTTTATATTTGAAATTATCATCTATCCATCGCTTAATTGAAGCATCCCCTCCTTTCTTAACTGTTTCCCAATCATTGACCGAGACTGGTTCATTTCCTTCAAGTGCTCCAATGTTTCTAATTTGTTGAACTCGCATTACGTCATTTCCATAATGAAAGCTTAAAAATACTGGTTTCTTGGCCATCCTAATTTACTCCTTAATTGGTTGGATTATTCTTGCGGCGTTTATTAAGTTCAGCTCTAGCATCGTCAAGCGTTCCTAGATTATCAGTCTCTGCATTTCTGACAAATCGGCGTATTCTGGCGACCTCTTCGAAATACATATCAATTTGTTCTTGTTGGCCTTTACCCAGCCTCATTGGCTGGTCTAATAATCTTCTAACTAAATCATAAAATTCGGACTCACCATGTCGATAGGCTTTTAAGTTATCCTCAACTTTTAATCCTTTATGAAATGCTAGCAGTACGGCTGTAACTGCCGACACTAAAGTAACGGCAGGTTTTGAAAAATCACCATCAGCGATCCAAGGTGTAAGTACAGGTATTAATACTGCTGATGGTATTGTCCAGAGTAAGCTATAGTAATGCAGGGATTTATATAAAGATGCTTGGTTTTTCCAATAACCTAATGTTCCTTGAATTCTTGAATAATGTTGGTTAAGTAGTTTTTTATCATCATTATCAAAATAAGTGCTTTCATCGAAGCTTGCGCCTCCAGGATTAAGCTCAACTTTAAGACGTAAGGCTTTAGCTACTGGAAGAAAGCTAGCAATTAAAAAAATCAAATATACCGATATGCCAATTACCCACGTGTCCATGATTTTTTCTCTTTATTTCACCTAACGCTAAAATAACAGGCTAAGTAATGATTGGCTAAAATTGTGTAGCGAAGCGAAACGTAGCCAACTGTTACGTGTCCTTGTTGATTTTCTTGTTATATTTACAACTCGATCATATCCGCAATTTGATATCCAAGATTTGTAATTCTGAAAACTTCACCTTTGTGGCCTCGGTCTTCAATTAAATATTCCGCTTCAAGTTCTTGAATAGCTGATTTCCATCGGGCGACTTCTCTAGGTTCTTGGGTAGACACTAAGTTTTTTCCGTTAGTTTGTACATCATCTGCCCCAATGTAGCTTAGGGACATGATCGTACCATCACGATCTTGGCTTGCTTCTTTTAGTAATATTCGAGCTTCGTTAGATAACTTGGGAAGTGCTGTGTTTGATTCAATAACTTCACTTGAAACGAAATCATTAGTTCCAATCTGAAATAAAGAATGTTCATTCACTTTTAATTGAAGATGGCGATAAAATTTTTCTTTAAAGTCAGATTGACTGTCAAAGTATTCGTACAAACCACGAGATTGGCAAGATTTTTTAAATTTACTCAGTTCTGAAAATTGTTCTGGATCTACTGTATCCATTACCACTGGTTGGCTCGAAAAATACAACATTGTAGGTTTATTAGTTTCAATATGCTTTTCTATTTCTTCAACTGTACCGCTAGCATATTCGGTTGTAGGTGTTCCAATTCGTGTCCAGAAAACACCAACTAGGAAATCGCATTTATCTAGTATTTGATTGTTTATTATTTCTTGAGGCGTAGCTCCCATCTCTGGAGATGAATGTGATTCCCAGCCAACAGGTAGTAAAACGATATTTCTTAATTTTGAGTGGACTGCATTCCATTCATATATAACATCTCTGATGATTGATCGCTCAGACCCTACATCACCCGGTGACGCAATCATCACATTAAATACTTTTGCCTCGTAACTCATAACCTGAACTCTCCTTGTAAATATAACGCCCGGCTCACCAGCGCCCAGGCCGGAGTGTTTTTTGTGGTAAAGTGTAGCGCAGCGAAACCCACAAAAAGCGCGTAGGTTTGGGCGTCTGCGTGGAGCCGCTTGTGTACGCCCAGCATGGGCATGAACTAATGGGGTGAAAGTCCCCTGTGGGAAGATCACCGTTCAACCGGTTTTACCCGATTGAACGCTAACCACTAGCGCATGGCAAGGGCCAACCCGTGAGGCGCGGTCTGGAGGGCAGATATATTGCTCCTGCAATACCGGCATTCCCGCCTTCCCTGGCGGTCAAGCCCAACGCAAAACTGCGAGCTGATGAACAAGAACATCATAGGAGGCTTTGGCCGGAGGCGAGTTGGCACCAGACGACGAAGCCGCGTGATCTGACGGCCACCGTAAATGATGCAGTTGTGCAGTGAAAGTTCATGCTCTTATCTGGGGAGATCTGCTCAACGAGCGATCGGTCAATTACCCGTCAGGCCACTGGTCGATCAAGCCTGGGCGCGGGTAATGTCTCCGGTTCGGTAGCGTAAGGTTATTTTGGGCTTGCCGGTCAATCTGGTGACGTTGCTCATGGTGTGTGCTCCTGCATTGTTCACGGTCTTTTATAGTCGAGAAGTTTCGGGCGTTTCTAAAGTAGAGCCAAGTAGAAACGAGTTATCTGGTTTCAAGTTTTATCAACTCCTGGCGGGCTGGTGGTGCTTTGGTGGGCGTCTAGATACACCCGGCGCAAGTCTGCCCCCTCGTTGCAATACCGGCTTTGTGGGGCACGGCAAGCGGCGCAGGCCACAACGTGGTTCATCATGGCCTCGTGCGCTGGCTTCCATGCCTGTGCGCTCTCTAGATGGCTCTGCGGTGGTTCGGCGGCCTTGGCTGGCGGTGGCGCTGTGCAAACAGGCAGTTTGCCATCAGCCCGCATCAGCCTGAAGTAAGCCATCAGGTAGGTCCGGCTGTGCTCGCCTTCTGCTATGGCCTGCATGTCGTCCTCACTCAGCAGGGCGCGTAGCCGGTCGGGGCTGGCCTGTAGGGTTTGGGCAAGCTCCAGCAGTAGGGCG